>JBOHSO010000218.1:0-7026 GCA_050921685.1 Gemmatimonadales bacterium | reverse complement strand
GGCATCTGGCGCTGGGCCCGGGAGATTTGCGCCTGGACGTCCTGCGCGGCGCCGTCGATGTCGCGCGACAGGTCGAACTGCAGCGTGATGGACGTGCTCCCCTGCGTGCTGGTGGAGGTCATCGCGTCGATGCCGGCGATGGTCGAGAACTGCCGCTCGAGCGGCGTCGCGACCGCCGACGCCATGGTCTCCGGGCTCGCGCCCGGGAGCCCCGCCGAGACGGTGATCGTCGGGTAGTCCACGTTCGGCAGATCGCTCACCGGCAACAACCGATACCCGATCACCCCGAAGAGCAGGATTCCCAGCATCACCAGCGTCGTCGCCACGGGGCGGCGGATGAACAAACCGGAAATGTTCATGGGTTCGCCTTCTTGGTCTCGACCGTCGGGCCGCTCCGGATCTCCACGCGGGCGTTAGGGGTGAGCCGCAGCTGCCCGTCCGTCACCACCAACATGCCGGGGGTGACCCCCACGGCGATCACGGCGAGCGTGTCCACGGTGCGGGCAACGGTGACCGGGCGCTCTTCCGCCGTGCCGTCGGCCGTGATCGCGAACACCGATGTTCCCCGCTGTCCGGTGAGCACCGCCTGGGCGGGGACGACCATGGCGTCGGGTTGGACGTCGAGCACCAGCCTCACCTCTACGAACTCTCCCGGCCACAGGAGGCCATCACGGTTCGGAAAGTGGGCCTTGAGCAGCACCGTGCCGGTGGTCGAATCCACCCGATTGTCCATGAACGAGAGCACCCCTTCGAGCGGGGGGGCGGCGTCCCGCCCGGTGCGCGCCAGGACCTGCAGCGCCTGTCGACGGCGACGCTGCAGCTCGGGAAGCTGGGCCGCAGGGACGGCAAACCGCACCAGGATGGGCCGGATCTGGTTGATGGTCACGAGCGGGGTCGATTCGTTCGCCCGCACGAGGTTGCCCTCGTGTACGAGCAAGGCGCCGGTGCGGCCGGCGATCGGCGCCCGAATGGTGGCATACTCGACGTTGAGCCGGGCCAGGGTCAGGGCGGCCGAGTCGGCCCGCACGGTCGCGGCGAGGGCGGTCGCCGACGCCTGTTTCTGCTGGTAGTCTTCCTCGGTGACGATCGCGCCGCTGGCCAACGTGCGGTAGCGCTCCGCTTCCCGCGCGGCGTTCTCCGCTTGGGCCGCATCTCGGCTCAAATTCGCTTCAGTCTGCTGCAGGGCGGCGCGAAACGGCCGGGAGTCGATCTGGAACAGCACTTGCCCCGCCGTGACCTCCTGGCCCTCGGCGAACCGCACACCCCGCAGCATGCCATTGACCTGCGAGGTCACGCGCACGGTACGGATCGGCTCGACCGTGCCCGTCGCGGCGATCTCGACCGGCATCGACCGGCGCTCCACCCGGGCGACGCCCACCGCGACGCGGAGCGGAGTGGCGGACGGGCGGTTGGAACAACCGGCCGCCGTGAGGAGGACCAGCCACCACAAGCCGACGACGCTGGGGGTGCGTTGCACGAGGGGTATACCCATTCCGGACAGAGGTGGGCACGCGACCAGGGCTGCGAGCCCTGGCGAGGGCCAACCTCTCTTACGCACAGCCCGACACCGGCGTGGAGCGTCACCGCGCAGCGGCTACGTGGGTGACTGCGCCCGATGGCCCGGGTTGGCCCGATACCACGAAATCTCTCAGTCTGCTCAGGATGTGCCAGCCCTCGCCGGAGGGCAGGCCGTGGAGCTGGGACGGACCGCTGCCCCTCCGACAGCGCGAGGAAGCGGTCGCGGTTCGCCGCCGCTTCGCCACCGTTCAGCGTGACCGCCGCTTCGTTCGTCGCCGCGCGGCCGTCAATGCAGGTAGGCCGTCACGAAGCGCAAGCCCATCAGCGGCTCGGTCCGAAACTCCGAAGGTTGGGCCGCCGGGGTATTGACGTGTATCGCAAGTGAATCATATTGATATATCAACTGCATCACTTATTACAGTCGCGCCGACAGTCTGCCGAGGAGGCTCGTATGGACTGGATCACGCGGGAGCGGCCCAAGATCGACCGAGTCGCCTGCCCCTGGCTCATCACCCGCTTCGTGGACCCCGCCGCCGTGTTCCACTTCGCGCCGCCTGCGGAAGTTCTCGAGCGGGCCCGGGCCCAGGGCGCGACGCCGTTCGACGTGGACGGTGTGGAGCTGAGCCACGACGGGCCGAAGTGCAGCTTCGACACGTTTCTCGCCAAGTACACCTGAACGACCCCGCACTGCAGGAGTTGGCGCATATCGTGCGCGGGGCCGACACGGCACGGCTTGACCTCGCCCCCCAGTGTGCGGGCCTCTTGGCCGTCTCACTCGGCCTCTCGCACCTGTTCCCGGACGACCACGCGATGCTGCGGCACGGGTTCGTGGTCTACGACGCGCTGTATGCCTGGGCACGGTACGCGAAGTCGGAAACCCACACCTGGAACCCCCAGCGCGGGACCCGATGACCGAAGCAGCCCGCTGGCTGCTCCTCATCCATCAGATCCCGCCGAAACCCGACTATTTCCGGGTGAAGGTCCGGCGGCGGCTGCAAAAACTGGGCGCGGCGCCCCTCAAGAACTCGGTGTACGTCCTCCCCAACACCGAGGAGGCGCTCGAGGACTTCCTGTGGTTGGCGCAGGAAATCCACGCCGAGGGAGGCGAGGCGGTCGTGTCGGAAGCGTCGTTTGTGGCGGGCATTACCAACGCGGAGCTGGAAGAGATGGTCGCTGCCAGGCGGGAAACGATCGGTGGCGCTTCAGGCGCGCCGGGTGGCGAGCAGGTGGCGCCCGGGCGCACCTGGGTCACGCGTGCCGGCGTACAGGTGGACCGCATCGCCAGCGCGTGGCTGATCCGGCGCTTCATCGATCCCGATGCGCGGTTCAAGTTCGCGCCGGCGCGCGGCTACCGGCCGGAAACGGGCGAGTTGCGGTTCGACATGTTCGAGGCCGAGTACACCCATGAAGGGGCCCGTTGCACCTTCGAGGTCCTGGTGCAGCGGTTCGGGCTCGCCAGCGATTCGGGGCTCGGTGCGATCGCCGAGATCGTGCACGATATCGACTGCAAGGACGAGCGGTTTGGCCGCCCCGAGACGGCGGGCGTCGCCGCGCTGCTCGGCGCCATCACGGCGCGCCACCCGGACGACGACCTCCGTCGCCTCGAGCAGGGCGGTGCGCTGTTCGCCGATTTGTACGACACGTTCCGCGAGCGCGGCGGGTGATCACCTCAGGCCAAGATCTCCCTCACCTTGCGCGCTAACAGATCGGGCGTAAACGGCTTCTGGAGGTAGGCCGTGCCGGCCTCGATCCCGAAGCGGACGACCGCATCGGTGCTATGCCCGGACGCGAACAGCACCTTGAGACCGGGGCGCTGGGCGGTCAGCTGGTCGGCGAGCTGCGGCCCGTTCATCCCGGGCATGATCACATCGGTCACCAGCAGGTCGATGTGGCCGCCGTGCTGGCGCGCCACCTGCAGCGCATCGTTGCCGCTGGCCGCCTCGAGCACCTCGTACCCCTGGAACGCCAGGACTTCCTTCACGAGGGTCCGCAGTTGCGGTGAATCCTCGACCACCAGGACGGTCTCGGTGCCGCGGAGCGCCACCGATTCGGGCTCCGGCACCGACCCCGCCTCGGCGACGCCTTCGGCCGGCGGGAGATAGATCTCGAACGTGGCTCCTTGATCGAGCTCGCTCGACACCTCGACAAACCCGCCGCTCTGCTTGACGATGCCATACACGGTGGCAAGCCCGAGCCCCGTTCCCTTCCCGACCTGCTTCGTGGTGAAGAAGGGCTCGAAGATGTGCGCCTGCGTCTGCTGATCCATCCCGACACCGGTGTCGCGAACCGCGAGGAGCACGTGCGTCCCAGGCCGGGCCCCGGAATGACCGCGTGCGTAGGCGTCCTCCACGTCCACGACCTTGGTCTCGAAGAAGATCTTCCCCCCGTCGGGCATGGCATCGCGGGCGTTCACCGCGAGGTTCATGAGCACCTGGTCGAGCTGCCCGGCATCGGCCCGCACCGCCGGAAGCGTCGGTGCCAGCCGCATCACCAGCTCGACGTCCTCCCCCAACACCCGCTCGAGGAGTCGCCGGGCGTTGGCGACGACGGCGTTGAGGTCGAGGAGTCGGGGCTCGAGCACCTGCCGCCGGCTGAACGCGAGCAGTTGTCTGGTCAACCCGCTCGCCCCGTCGGCGGCACCACGGATCTCCTGGAGGTCTGCTCGCTCGGGAGCGTCGGGCGGAATCCTCCGGAACAGTAGATCGCAGTACCCGATGATCACGCTCAGCAGGTTGTTGAAATCGTGGGCCACACCGCCCGCCAACCGACCGACCGCCTCCATTCTCTGCGCCTGGCGCAGCTGCTCCTCCAGCAGCTGGCGCTCGCTGATGTCGTGCACCAGCGAGAGCAGGCAGGGGCGCCCATCCAGATCGATCCGCTCGAAGGAGCCCAGCACGACACGGATATCGCCGCCTTTGGTCTGCAGCTCCAGGTCGACATTCGGGACCGTGCCGCGCTCGCGCAGCCCGTCCAGCACCCGGGTCCGCACGGCGGGGTCCCGCCACACGCCGATCTCGAACGCCGTGCGCCCGATGACCTCCTTCCGCTCGTAGCCGACCAGGGCGAGGAACGCGTCGTTGACGTCCACGTACTGGCCGCCCTGCTCGGTCGTGATGGCGATGCCGATCGGGCTCGCCCGGAACACCTTGGAGAATCGCTCCTGCGACTGGCGCAGCTGTTCCTCGGCCCGTCGCCGCTCGATGCCCACCGCGAGCTGGTGCGCGACGGCGCCCACGGCCTCGAAGGCGAACTCGGGGAGGGGGCGCGGGCAGAACACCGCGAGGACCCCCGCCACCCGGTCCTCGACGAGCAACGGATACCCGGCGAAGGCCGCGATCCCTTCCTGCACCACCCAGGCGCGGTCGGGGATGAGTTCGGCGACGGCGCTGCTGTGCATCGGCCGGCGCTCTCGCGCGATCCGACCGATCGGCGTGTGCTCGAGCGTGAGGCGGCTGTACGCCTCGGCCAGGGTGGACGGCAGCCCGGCGCTCGCCTGCAGGTCCAGCGACTGCCCGTGGTCGTCGAACGTCCAGATGCAGCCGCTGGTCGCATCGAGATGCCGCACCAGGGCCTTGGCGCAGCCCTCCAAGGTCGCCTGCAACGGCGCCACGCCCGTCAGCGCGACGCCGATGTCGGAGCTCAGCTCGGCCAGTCGCGTGCGCTCGACCAGTGTTTCCTGGGCCCGGCGGCGCTCGCGGCGGCTCTCCGCCTCCTTCAACTCCCGCTCGATCGCCGGAACCAGGCGCTTCAGCTTGTCCTTCAGGACGTAGTCGCTGGCCCCAGCCTTCATCGCCGCCACCGCCACGTCTTCCCCGATCGTCCCGGAAACGAAAATGAACGGCACGTCGACGCCCCGCTCCTGCAGCAGCATCAGGGCCGCGGTGCCGCTGAACCGCGGCATGCTGTAATCGCTGATGACCAGGTCCCAGGTCTGGCGGGTGAGCGCCGCCTGCATCGTGGCCGGGGTGTCGACCCGCTCGTGGGCAACCTCGTACCCGGCTCCCCGGAGCTGGCGGACGATCAGGAGGGCGTCGTCTTCCGAGTCTTCGACGAGCAGCACGCGCAGCGGGACCCCCACGGCTACGGCGTCCCTCCGGTGCGCGGTCCGAGGTCAGCGGCCATCCAGAATCCTGGCCTCACGCGGGAGCCGGAGGTAGGGCACTTTTGCTACGCGGAGGGGCGATTTCGCGACACCCGTTCAGGCCGCCGTGACGTCCGGCTTCTGGTTCAGGACGATCCAGTACAGCTCGAGTGACTTCACGAGTTCCAGCAAGCCGTCGAACGCCACCGGCTTCACGAGATACGAGTTCGCTCCGAGGTCGTAGGCCTCGCAAAGGCGCGTTGGATGAGCAGCACGTCGTTGGGATCGTCTTCGACGATGAGGACCACCTGATCGGCCCCGCTCATGCTCCCTCCCCCTCCCCCGCGACCGGTTTGAGCTCGAACCAGAATCGGCTGCCCTGGCCGGGGGTCGACTCCACGCCGACGTGCCCCCCCATTCGCTCGATGCCCTTGCGGACGATGGCCAGGCCGATTCCCGTCCCCGGGTATGCGTCCGCGCCGTGCAACCGCTCGAACACGCGAAAAATGCGGTCCCGGTGCTCCGGGGCGATGCCGATCCCGTTGTCCTCGACCCACACGCGGACGAAGCCGTTGTGCCGCTCCGCGCGGATCCGGAGCTGCGGCGTGCGCTCCGACGGCACGAACTTGACGCCGTTGCCCAACAGGTTGGTGAGCACCTGGGAAAGCGTCGCCGGGTGCCCCAGCACGGTCGGGAGTGGATCATCGACTCGCACCTCGGCGCTGCGCGCGCGGAGCGCCCCGTCCAGCTCGGTGAGCGCGTTCCGGGCCACGGGCGCAAGCGGCACGGGTACCAGATTGACCTCGGCTCGACTGACTCGGCTATACGCCAGCAGATCTTGAATCAGCTGATCCATGCGGCGCGCGCCGGCGACGACCCGCTCGGCGTACTCCCGGCCGCGTTCGTCGAGGCGGTCGCTGCAATCCTCCAGCAACGCCTGGCTGAAGCCCTGCATCGCGCGCAGCGGGGCCCGGAGATCGTGGGAAATGGAATACCCGAACGCCTCCAGCTCCTCGTTGCGCTCCTGCAGCTCCGCGGTCCGGACGCGCACCTCTTCTTCGAGACGATGCTGTGAATCCCGGATGTGGCCGGCCATCGTGTTGAACGACTGTGCGAGGCTTCCCAGCTCGTCGTGCCGGTGAACGGTCACCGGTTGCGAATAGTCGCCCGCCGCGACAGCGGCGCTGGCCGCGGTGAGCTGCCGCAGCGGTTTCGCGATGCGCCGGCCGAGCACCCAGGCGGCGGCGAGACCGGCGGCGAGCAGGGCCGCGCTCGCGAGTCCCAGCCGTCGGAGGAACAGGCGGACCGGCGCCAGCACCACCGAGCGGGGGAACTCGATGAGCACCACCCTCGCCGTGCCGGGGATCGACAACGCCTTGGCGAGCACCGGGCCGGTGCCGGGACGCTCGTATTCGATGATCCCTCGC
>JBOHSO010000217.1:0-2491 GCA_050921685.1 Gemmatimonadales bacterium | reverse complement strand
GCGTCACGATCGGCTTGGCGAACTGGCGGTCCCGGGTGAGTTTGTCGATGTGGGCCCGCGCAGCGCGCTGCTGCTCCTCGCTCGCGTAGAAGATCGCCGACCGGTACTGCGGGCCCACGTCCGGCCCCTGGCGGTTGAGCTGTGTCGGATCGTGGGCCACCGAGAAGAACACCTCGAGCAGCTCCTCGTAGGACACCTGCGCCGGGTCGAACATGATCTGGACCGATTCGGCGTGCCCCGTCTTGCCGGTCCCGACCCGCGTGTACCGGGCGTCGGCGGCGGCGCCGCCGGCGTATCCCGAGACCACGCGCACCACGCCGCGCACGTGCCGGAACACGGCGTCCACGCCCCAGAAGCACCCGCCCGCGAGCACCGCGGTCTCGGTCTTCGGAGGAGACGCGGGCCGCACGACGCCCCCTGCCGGCGATGCCAGCAGGACCGACGCCGCAATCGTCAGGGATCGAATGGGTTTCATGATGTGATTATACACCGCCATGACGTATAATTGGTCTCAATGAACGAGCGCGATCACCAGCCGATCGTCACCATCGCCTACCTCGCCGCCCTGGCGGACGGCCGCACCAGCGCGGAGGAGCATGCCGAGCTGCGCACCGCCCTCGGGCGGTTGGGGATCACCGCCGTCGATGCGGCCGCCCCGGCTCCGCTCGCCGAGCTGTCCCGGCGGCTGTCGGACGACGACGCCCGCCGCTTGGCCTACGAGACGGCGCTCGTGGTCTGTCACGCCGACGGCTCGGTGAACCGCCAGGAGGCCGATTTCCTGCTCGCGCTGCGCAGCGCCCTGGGCCTGAGTCCCGTCTCGCTGGCCGAGTTGGAGCAGAGCGCGGCGGCGCTCGCCGCCGCGAACACCAGCGCGCCGGAGGTCCGGGTCGGCACCGGGACGCCGCCGTCCGATGCGGCGCTCGACCAACAGATCCTTCGGCAGGCGATGATCACGAGCGCCGTCGAGCTGCTCCCCGACAAGCTCGCGAACGTCGTCGTCCTACCGCTGCAGCTGCGCCTCGTGTATCAGATCGGCCGGCACTACGGCCAGACGCTCGACGCGGGCCAGGTGAAGGACCTGGCCGCCACGCTCGGTCTGGGTGCCGCGGCCCAGGTGCTGGAAGGCGTGGTGCGGAAGGTCGTGGGCGGCGTGGCGGGCGGGCTGTTCGGCGGCCTGATCGGCGGGGCTGGAGGCGTCGCGGCGGGCGCCGCCGTCACCTTCGCCTCGACCTATGCCCTGGGCCACGTCGCGAAGCAGTACTATGCCCAGGGGAGAAAGCTCGACAGCGCCGACTTGAAGCGGCTGTTCCGCCAGTTCCAGGAAGATGCGAAGACGATCTTCCCGAAGGTCCGGGACGAGATCGAGACGCAGGCGAAGACGCTGAACCTGAACAGCGTGCTCCGCACCGGCTGACGCCGATCGCTCAATCCAGCTCCGCCCTCCCGCCGATCGCCGCCAACACCCGGGTCCGTTCGTAGTCCGAGCCGATCCGGTTCGCCGCCTCCACGAGCGTTCGGCGCAGCTCCGCGGTGAGCGTGGCGTGCCGCGCCACGGCGACGAGCACCAGGGTGGCCTTGGCCAACGAGTCGAGGACGAGGTCGCGCATGGCTAGCGCCCTTCTTTCTTGGCCTGGGCGATCACCCCGGCGAGGCGATTGAGCGCGGCGTCCGTGAGGCGGGTGGAGGAGATATCGAGCAGTGCCGCCACCGCGGCCTCGGTCGAGCCGTCGAAGAACGTGCTGACCACCTGGCGCAGCGCTGTTTCGCGAGCGCGCTCGCGCGGCACCATCGGGGAGTAGACGTACCGGGGGCCGTCGGCGATGTGGCGCAGGTGCCCCTTGTCCTCGAGCACGCGCAGCAGGGCGCGGACCGCCGAATAGCTGGGCGCGTCGGGGAGGCCCACATGGACGTCGGCGGCGGTGGCTCGGCCGAGCCGGTAGATCAGGTCCATGATCTGGCGCTCGCGCCGCGAGAGCTGGGCGTGGGAAGGAGCGATGCTGGCCATGGGCGTGTCTCCGGAATGGTGTGCTAGAATTTTAGCATAGTGCTAGAAAACTAACAAATCCCCGGATGGGACTAGTTCCCCGACGCCGCCGCAATCGCCGCGAGTCTCCGATCCAGCTCAGCCCGCGCCAACCACGTGCCGCGTGCCGCCACGCCCGCGATGCGCGTCGTATTCGCGATGGCCGCCAAGGGGTTGGCGTCGAGCAAAACGAGGTCCGCCACCTTCCCCCGCTCGACGGTCCCGGTGCGGTCAGCCGTGCCGAAGTAGTCGGCCACGTTGCGCGTGCCGGCGGCGAGCGCCTGATACGGGGTCAGCCCCGCCGCGACGAGCGCCTCGAGCTCCTTGTGCGCCGAAAAACCGGGGACGTTCATCACTTGCGGCGCGTCGGAGCCAAGCAGCATCCCCGCGCCGGCATCCTGGAGCGCCTTGATGAGTCGCCCCCGCAGCGCGATGAAGCGCTGCGCTCGCCCAGCCTCGTAGCTGGGC
>JBOHSO010000216.1:0-3212 GCA_050921685.1 Gemmatimonadales bacterium | reverse complement strand
GGCTGGAGCCTGCCGTTCGGGGTGCTGGCGGTGGCCGTGGTCACCGTCTTCTACGCCTGGGTGGGGGGGCTGCGCTCCGTGGTCTGGGTGGACGTGCTACAGCTCGGCGTGTACGTGCTGGGAGGCGTCGCGACGCTCATCGTGGCGACGAACTTGGCGGGCGGGCTGGAGAGCTTTGGACGCGCCTGGGACGCCGGAAAGCTCGCGGTGGTGGATCCGTCGCCGTCGTTCAACACGACCTACACCTTGTGGGGCGGGCTGATCGGCGGCGCACTGTTATCAGCGGCATCGCACGGCACCGACCACCTCATCGTGCAGCGTCTGCTCGCCGCACGGGGACTGGCCGAGGCCAAGAAGGCGCTGGTGGGCTCGGGGGTGTTCGTCATCGTGCAGTTCGCGCTGTTCCTGCTGGTCGGCACGAGCCTGTGGCTCGCCGGCGGCGATCGGCCGGGGCTCGCCGGAGACGCCATCTACCCGACGTTCGTCGTCGAGCACCTGCCGCCGGGGCTTGCCGGCCTCGTCGTGGCCTCGATCCTCGCAGCGGCGTCGGTCGCCTCGGCGCTCAACTCCCTGGCTTCGGCATCCACGCACGACTTCTACGTCAGCCTGACGGGCCGAACCGACCCCCGCCACCTGTTGCGTGTCGGGCGCGCCATGACCCTGCTCTGGGCAGCCGTCTTGGTCGGCGGTGCCCTGCTGGTCCGGGAGCGCGACACGCCGGTCGTGGTCCTGGCCCTGTCGATCGCCTCCCTCACCTATGGCGGCCTGCTCGGCACGTACCTGCTGGGCGGATTCTGGGCGCGCGCCCGTGAGCGCGACGTCATCGTCGCCATCCTCGTGAGCGTCGCAGCGATGACACCGGTCGTGCTGGGCACCGTGATCCCTCAATTCCCGGTGCGGTGGCTCCCAGGACTCGCGTGGCCGTGGTACGTCCCGTTGGGGACTGGCGTGACCGTCGCGGCCGGCATCGCATCTTCACTCATAGGTAGGGCGACGGCAGATGAGGCGACCGGAGTTGAGACGACGGCAGGCAAGACGCCGACCATCGGATAGATCCATGCCCCCACCCCACATCGGCGCCTCATCGTCCGTCGCCCCATCTAACGCTGCCTCACCTTCCGTCCTGTTGGGGGTCGATGCAGGCGGCAGCCACACCGCCGCTGCCATCTCCCGCGCCGACTTCGCGATCCTCGGTCGCGCCGAGGGTCCGGGTGCCCCGCTGCGTCCCGGTGGCGCCGCGGCCACGGCGGCGGCCGTCGCCGAGGTGTCCAACCGCGCCGCGCGAGTTGCCGACATTCCACTGCCCGTGGAGCGCGCCGTGGTGGGGGCGGCTGGGGCCGGCCGGGCACAGGAGCGTCACGATTTGCGCGTGGCCCTCGCCGCCCATGGACTCGCGCGCCTGGTGGAAGTCGTAGCCGACGGTGAGATCGCGCTCGCCGCCGTGTTCGGCACCGAGCCTGGGATCCTTGTGAACGCGGGGACCGGCTCGATTGCCTATGCGCGCGACCGGCAGGGCCGCCTGCGCCGGAGCGGTGGCTACGGCTGGCAGCTTGGGGACGCTGGAGGCGGCTACTGGATCGGCCGACGCGCCCTCGCCGAGGCGGCGAAGGCCCGCGATCGGATGGGGGAAGGCACGCTGCTGGCCCGAGTGCTCGCGGCGCTGGGGCTGCGGGAGTTCGATGAGCTGGTGCGTTGGGCCGCGACGGCGTCGCCGTCGCAGGTGGCCAGCCTCGCTCCGCGGGTCTTCTCGGCGGCCGCGGATGGCGACCCGGCGGCCCAACGGATCACGGCCGAGGCCGCTCAGGAACTGGTCGAGCTGGCGCTGGTTGTGGAGCCGATGTTCTCACCGGACGACCCGGTGCTGCTCGCCACCGGGGGAGGCCTGCTGACGCCCGCCTCACCGTTATACGTCGCGTTCAGCGAGCGCCTGGTCAGCGCGTTGCCGCGGGTCAGGCTGGTGGAGATCAGGCCGGATCCACCGATCGGCGCGTTGCGCTTGGCAGCGAACTTCGGTGTGTAGCGCGTGGCGCCTGGTGCACCACGCGCCGATCCGTCTCCGGCGTCACCCGCCCGGTTGCGCCCGCCCCCTCAACCGGCTGTGCCGGAACCCGTACACAAAGTAGAACACGAGACCTAACGCGAGCCACACGGCGAACCGCACCCAGGTCACAAGGGGTAGCTGGAGCATCAGGAACACGCAGGCGCCGATGGCGATGAGGGGGGTGAAGGGCATCAGTGGCGTCTTGAATGGTCGCACGCGGTCGGGCTCCTTGTAGTGCATGATCAGCACGCCGGCCGAGACGATCACGAAGGCAAAGAGGGTTCCGATGTTCGTGAGGTTGACCACTTCGTCGATGTTGGCGAACGCCGCGAAGACGGCCACGAAAATGCCCGTGAGGATCGTAGTCACGTGGGGGGTCCGAAAGCGAGGGTGCACCTTGGCGGCCCAGGGGGGGAGCAACCCGTCGCGCCCCATCGAAAAGAAGATCCGGGGCTGACCCAACTGGAACACGAGCAGCACCGAGGTCATCGCCACAACCGCTCCAAACGACACGATGAAACGCGCCATCGAAACCAACTTGTCGTGGCCGCCGGTCTGCTGCAGCGCAGTGATCATCGGCTCCGCGGTGCCGAGGGTGCGCCAGGGCGCCATCCCGATCATCGCCACGGCGGCGAGAATGAACACGACGGTGCAGATCGCGAGGCTCATGATGATCCCGAACGGCATGTCGCGCTTCGGGTCCTTGGCCTCCTCCGCGGCCGTCGAGACGGCGTCGAAGCCGATGTAGCTGAAGAAGATGATCGCCGCAGCGGAGCTGATGCCCGCGAAGCCGTTCGGGGCGAAGCCCCCGTAGGCGGTGAAGTTCTCGGGCTTCAGGAATACGGCGCCCACCGCCACGAAGAACAGGATGATGCCCACTTTGAGGAGCACCATCAGCGAGTTCGACGTCGCCGACTCCCGGATACCGTAGACCAGCAGGGCCGTGATCAATGCCACGATGACCACTGCAGGCAGGTTGAACACGATCGGCAGGCCGAACAGCTGCGGCCCGCTCGAGATGGCGGAGGCGAGGTACTGCGTGTTCGGATCGGTCGCGCCGTCCGCCACCGCCTTCACGGCCGCGAAGGCGGTGCGATAGTCGGTGGAGATCCAGGCGGGGATGGTCAGCCCGAGGTGACTGATCAATTCCCGGAAGTAGCCTGCCCAGGAG
>JBOHSO010000215.1:0-6266 GCA_050921685.1 Gemmatimonadales bacterium | reverse complement strand
CGATCCCGTGATGGTGCGGGGCCTGCTGCGCGGCCCCGACCTGCCCGACGACGCGCGGCTCGCGTTACGGCTGGAGAGCGGGCTCAACGATCTGGTGCTGCTCCCGATCGTGCTCGTCGCGATGGCGATCCATGGTGGCCAGGCTCCGGGTGCCGCGATGGCCTGGGGTGAGATCGGACTCCAGTTGTTGGTGTTGGGTCCGGGAACTGGGGTCGTGGTTGGATTCGGGGCGGTGGCGTTACTCGAAGGGATGCGACGCCGCGTGGGCATCCGCCGCGACTACGAGTCGATCTACGCGCTCGGCGTGGCGTTCGCCGCCTTTGCGGCCGCCGAGGCCGTACACGGCAGCGGGTTTCTCGCGGCGTTCGCGGCGGGATTGACGGTCGCCGCGTTCGACGCGGAGCTGTGCGATTGCTTCCTGGACTACGGCGAAGCTACCGCGGAGATGTTCCTGTTGCTCACTTTCGTCGCGTTCGGGACATCACTCATCTGGACAGGCCTCCGAAGCCTCGAGTGGCGCAGCTTCGGGTTCGCCGCGGTCGCCCTCGGCGCCAGATCCCTCGTCCTGCTGCCCGCGCTGGCGGGCGCCGGCCTGACGCCGCGCAGCCGACGGCTGATTACCTGGTACGGGCCGCGGGGGCTGGCGTCACTGCTGCTGGTCCTGCTGCCGGTATTCGCGGGTCTTCCGGACGCCGAGCGCCTGTTCCCGATTACCGCCCTGGTGGTGTTGTTGTCGGTGGTGGTGCATGGAGGCGGGCTCATGGTCACGCGGTCGGGAGCGGCAACGAACCGGGCTTCGCCCGCGACGGCGGCTGCACCCCAGCCGTCCGGCCGGCCGGCAGTGGCCTCGCGTGACCGGATCAGGCTCGACGAGCTCAAAGCGCTCCAGGCCAGCGGCGAGCGGGTAGTCTTGATCGACGTGCGTAAGGACCGCGCATGGGAGGAAAGCGAGCTGCAGGCGCAAGGCGCAATCCGTCTGCCGCCCGACAACGCCCGCACCCGCGCCGCGGAGCTGGCGCTGCCGCGAAACGACTGGCTCGTTGCCTACTGCGCCTGAACCAACGAAGCGACAAGCGCCCGGGTGGCGCGAGAGCTGCGACATGCAGGCTTCCCGAACGCGCGGGCGCTGGTTGGGGGCTGGGATGTGTGGCAGGCGGCGGGGATGCCGGTGGAAAAGAAAGGCTGATGATTTCACTTTCCCCAGCGATTGTTCGCCCGGTCCACGCCGACCACCGGCCGGGCCGTCGCGACCCGTGCCGTGAACCGGCTCCCCAGGTTCCACATCTCGATCGGCAGCCGGCGCATCTCGGTCCCGCCGTCGGCGAAGCGCAGCTGCAGCGTCAACGGCAGCACCATCTGGCCGCGGTTCGAGAGATAAATGGAGGTCGAGTCGCTCCCCACCGCGCGCACCGAGTCCACCGCCTGGTCCAGGCGCGCGGTCGTGTAGACCCACGCGCGCCAGAACCAGTCGAGGTCCTGACCCGTGACGTCGGCGAACGTCCGGAAGAAGTCCGCCGGTTGCGGGTGTTTGAAGGCCCAGCGCCGCACGAACTCCCGCATCGCGCGTTGGAACTCGTCCCGCCCCAGCACGGCGTCGCGCAGCAGCGTGAGCATCAAGGCGGGCTTCTGGTATGCCCCCCAGTACAGCTCGCGCACCTCGACGGGCTTGGTGATCATGGGCTGCTCGACCCCGGGCACCGCGGCGACCGCGTAGGCCGCGAGCAGCTCGCGTCGCACCGTGTCGGCGTATGCCGTCCCCGCGAAGTACTCCTCGGCGGCGCCATAGTCGATGAACGTGTTGAATCCCTCGTCCATCCACGGATAGCGCCGCTCGTCGTTGCCGACCATCATCGGAAACCACTGATGCCCAAGCTCGTGCATCAGCACCCAGAACAGGTCCTCGCGCTTCTCGAGCGACGGACAGAAGGTGATCATCGGGTATTCCATCCCTTCGATGAGCCCTTCCACGGTCGAGAACTGGGGCCACGGGTACATCCCCCACGTCTCGCTGAAGTGCTTCAGCGCAGTCCGCATCATGCGGTTTGCTTCCTCCCACGGCGTGGCGGTGGAATGGTACAACGTCTGGATCAGCACACCGCGCCAGCCGCTCGCGTCCCACCGCAGGTCCGGTCCCGCCGCCCACGCGACGTCGCGTACGTTCACCGCGGCGAGGCGCCAGACCTTGGTCCCGGGGATGCGCCGGGCGCCGTTCGCCGTCGCTTCCGCCTTCGTGATGATTTGGACGCGCTCCTCGGAGGTCTTCGCGCGCTCGAGTCGCGCGCGCTGCTCGGCCGTCCACACCTCCGTTGGGTTCATCACCGTTCCCGTGGCGGCCAGCACGAATCCGGCGGGGAGCGTGAGCGAGACGTCGAAGTCGCCGTAGTCGAGGTAGAACTCCCCCGCGCCGATGTAGGGCAGGGTGTTCCACCCCCGCACGTCGTCGTACACCGCGAGGCGCGGGTACCACTGGGCGATCTCGAAAAACCGGGAGCCTACCCGGCCCATGCGTCCGCCGCCGTAGGGCGGGATCGGGAACCGCCAGGCGACGTCGAAGTCGATCGTGCCACGCGGCGGAAGCGGTGCCGGCAAGTCCACCCGCATCATCGTGCCCGTGACAGTGCGCGTGAGGTCCCGGCCGCCCGCGGCGAACCGGTCCACTGAGACCCCGCCGACGAACCCCTTTGGGGAGAAGTCGAATACCAGCCCGCCCGCGAACTTGAGCGGCGGTTGATTGAGGACGTGCGTGACCGATGTCGGCGCCGCGAGGTTTTGGTCGAGCTGGACCCAGACGAACCCGAGGGAATCGGGAGAGTTGTTCACGTAGTGAATCCGGGCGGTTCCGGTGATCACGTTTGTGGCGGTATCGAGTGTCGCCTGGATGGTGTAATCCGTCCGCTGCTGCCAGTATTCCGGGCCCGGCCCGCCGGAGCTCGAACGCACGCGGGTCGGCGTGGGGAGGCCGAGGGCGCGGAACGGGGAGGAATCTCCGCCTTGAGTTGGGATCGCCAGCGCAGCCACGGCCACCAGAGCGAGCATGAGTAGCTCCGTCAGAGGCGCCCTCAGCTGTCGCTGACAGCGCAGTTCACAGCGTTGACGCAATCACATCGGCTGCACGGTGCGCGATTCCCATCACCGTCAGCATCGGGTTCACCCCCGAAGACGAAGGGAACGTGCTCGCGTCGGCGACATAAAGTCCGGGGATCTCCCATACCTGGTTCTCGGGGTTCACCACCGAATCGCGTGGGGAGGCCCCCATGCGGCACGACGCCATCTGGTGAAACGTCGCGAGCAATAGCTGGTTCGGCCCGTAGCCGGTGCGATCCGCCGCCGCGATCGCTTCCTCCAGGGGGTCGGCCAAGCGGACCGCCTCGCCCCCGGGGACGAACGTCTCCGCGAGGGCGCGCAGCACGGCGGTGGGATCCAAGCGTCAGCGCTTGAGCTGCGCGATCGTGAGGCGGTAGCCGTCCGGGTCGGAGAGCGTGAAGGTGCGCTCGCCCCAGGGCATGGTCCGCGGCTCCTGGTCGAGGCCGCCTCCCCGTGACGTGATTTGGGCCGCGAACCGGTCGATGTCCTGCGCTGTCGTGAACCGGAGCCGCATCCCCTCGCCTTTCAGGCGGTCGCGGCCCTTGGCCCAGTCGTCCTGGCTCAGATAGAGGCTGGTGGCACCGGCTTTCAGCTCGACGCCGCGCAAGGTATTCTCGGCTTCCCAGCGATCGGCGACCGTGAAACCGAGCACGCCTTCGTACCAGGCGATGCTTTGTTGCAGGTTGCTGACGGTGAGCGCCGGCGTGAGCGCGCGCGCGCGGAACGTCTCGGGCTGCCGGCGCTTGGGACGGCGCGGCGCGCTCGCTTTCCCCGTGGCGGGGCGGCGCGTCCGGCCGGCGGGGCGCTTCGGTTTGCGCTTGGTAGCCATGGGGTCTCCTGGGAGGCGAGTCAACTAATGATAGCGTAGCGCCACTCGCGCTGGGCCGCCAGATTCCGGGATCACTCAGGTGCGGGAGGAACGAATGACGACCAGTCGCGCAACGGCAGTGTGGGAGGGGGAGCTGAGGGACGGCCGGGGCACCTTTCGGGCAGCGAGCGGCGCGTTCGCCAGTCCCTACTCCTTCCAGACCCGCTTCGAAGGAGTCACCGGAGCAACGCCGGAAGAGCTGATCGCCGCGGCGCACGCGTCCTGCCTGTCCATGGCGCTCTCGGCGGACCTGGAAAAGGCCGGCACGCCGGCTGTTCGGGTCGAGACGGAAGCGTCGTGCACCATCGAAGCCGTGGGTGGGAAGCCGACGATCACCACCATGGCGCTCAAGGTGCGGGGCAAAGTCCCCGGGCTCGACCAGGCCGCGTTTCAGCAGGCGGCGGAGGAGGCGAAGGACAACTGCCCGGTGTCTCGGGCGCTGCAAGGGAACGTGCAGTTCAAGCTGGAGGCGACGCTCCAATGACCGCAACAGCAGGGATCGCGTGGTCGGTCCTCTGCTCCGGCGCGGTGCTGCTCGCGGCGTGTCGGGGCAAGCCCCCCGTATCCGTGAGCATCACGAGCCCGACGGAGGGCGCAAGCGTCTCCGGGCCCGCGGTGCACGTCACGCTGAGCGTCTCGGGGATCGAGCTCGCCCCGGCCTCGGAGCAGCGGCCCGGCATCGCGCACCACCACCTGTTCCTCGACGTGGACCCGACTCCGCCCGCAGACACCATCCCCGCCGGTGTCACCGGCATCATCCACCTCGGCCGAGCCCAGACGGAGTTCCACTGGGACAGCGTCCCCCCTGGTCCCCACCGGATCATCGCCGTGCTTGGGGACGCGTGGCACGTGCCGCTGCGGCCGCTCGTGGCGGATACGGTGGGTTTCGTGGTCGCGGAACCCTGAGGGGGGCGAGGGAGAGGTTAGGACCTTCCCCGTCCCACACGTTGGAGGAGCAGGAGTCCCGCGATGAAAAACACCCCGAGCGTCAGCACCGCCGCGCGCTGGTTGCCGCCGGTGGCACGCGAGATGGTCCCGAAGATCAAGGGTCCGAGCACCGCCGATGCCTTGCCGACCACCGCGTAGAACCCGAATAGCTCCGCCTCCTTCCCCTTGGGGATCAACGACGCCATCAGGGTACGGCTGGCGGCCTGCACGGTGCCGAGCTGGGTCCCGGCGACGATGGCGACGGCGAAGAACGCCGTGCGGCTGTGGATCACCGCCGCGGCGACGGCCACGGCCACCCACACGATCAGGCTGAGTGTAATGACGCGCTGCGGCCCCCATCGGTCGGTCGGCCGCGCCAGCGCCACGGCGCCGACGAGCGCCGACAGCTGCACCACCAGGAACATCAGCACGAGCTGCGCGTTCGTGAACCCGAGCGTCTTCGCCGCGTAGAGGCTGGCGAAGTACACCGTGGTCTCCACGCCGTCGATGTAGACGAAGTAGGCGGTGAGAAAGCGGCGCAGCTCGCGCACCCCCATCACGTCGCGCCACAGGCGACGGAACTGGAGCACGCCCTCGAGCGCCGCCCGGGGAACCGGCACGCCGGTGCGCCGGTCGGGGGGCATGACCCGGAACAGGGGCAGCGAGAACACGAGGAAGAACAGGGCGACCATCACCCAGGTCGCCGTGAAGCGGCCCGCGTTCACGAGCGGCAGCGCCACGAGCAGCGCGACGGCCGACCCGGCATAGCCGACCCCGAATCCCAGGCCGGAGACTTCGCCGCGTCGCTCGGGGGGAGCGACGTCCTGGAGGTAGGCGTTGTAATAGACGATGCCGCCTTCGAACCCCACGTTGGCGAGCACCGCGAGCACGAAGCCCCAGATCACCATCCCCGGCCGGATGGTGCCGAACAGCGCCACGCACAGGATGCACAGGGTCGTGAACGCGAAGAGCAACCGCTTGCGGGCGCCAGCGCGATCGGCCACCGAGCCCAGCACCGGTGAGCTGATCGCCACGATGATCATCGAGGTCGAGACCACCCAGCCCCAGACCTGGTCGCCGCGCCCCGTTTCGTTGCCCACGATGCGGTTGGCGAAATAGACGCTGAAGACGGTGGCGATGATGACCGCGGCGTAGGAGGAATTCCCGAGATCGTACAGGCACCACGCGAGGACGCGGCGGCGGTCGAGCGGTGTCACCGTGGCGGGCGGAGCGGAGGGGTTCACGGCGCGCAAAATGGCGTCCCCCAGCGGCGCTCGCTAGCTTCACGCCATGCCCAAGCGCAACCGCACGAGTGAGACCTTCGTCCGACAGAAGCAGGCCTTCCACCCGGAAAGCCTGATGATGACCTACGGCTACAAGCCGGAAT
>JBOHSO010000214.1:0-8359 GCA_050921685.1 Gemmatimonadales bacterium | reverse complement strand
ACGAGATCGGTGGCGGTGTAAGTGCCCCAGTTCCAGGTGCACAGCCAGTCGTTCACCGCGGGATGCAGATAGCAGAGCTTGGACTGGACTCGCTGCGGGCGGAGATAAAACCCCCAGCGGACGTATTTCTGATTCAGCACGGCACTGTCCAGCTTCACCGGACCAGTCTCTCCGCTGTTGATCCCTCGCACATACGAGTTCCCCACGCGCTCGATGATGCCGCAGCGAATCACGAGCGGAGCGTTTTCATCACACGTCGCGCTGAAATAGCCGAGGACCCGCAGCGAATCGTCGGGAATCGGGTCCGATGGAGGCGCGCAGGACAGGCCCAGCACGGCGACCAGAGCGGAACATGAGACAATCAGACGCATGCCCTCGACCCCCTCGGACACGGGGAACGCTAATCTTCAAAGGATAGCCGCTCTCCGGAAGAGGTCAACGACCGGGCCCGCGGCGGGTTGCGACCGCGCACGGCGGCAGCCTACCATTGGGAGGTGAGCCCAGAGCAAACCGATGCGCGCATCGCGTCGCGCCGCATCCTCGCCGCCAGCGAGCGGGAGCTTCAGCGCATCGTGCTCGACATGCATGACGGCCCGGTGCAGGAGATTTTTGCGGCGTTGTCCCAGCTGCAGCTGCTGCATCGCAGCCTGTCGGGGGACGCCCAGCAACGGGTGCAGCGAGCGATCGCCGCGCTCGAGCGGGCGCTCGCCGAGATCCGCAGCTTCATCGGCGCGTTCCGGCCGCCCGGATTCGAGCGCCGATCGCTGGGGGCGATCATCGAAGGGCTGGCGGTGCAGCACGAGACGCTCACCGAGCAGAGCGTGGAGCTGACGCTGGGGCCCGACCTGGCCGACTGCGCGCTCGCGACCAAGATCGCCCTCTACCGGATCCTCCAAGAGGCGCTCGCCAATGGCCACCGTCACAGCGGCGCCACCCGGCAGCGCGTGACGGTGACGCGCCACGGCGACGCGATCGCGCTCACCGTCTCCGACGACGGCAAGGGGTTCGACCCCGCCGCCGTGCTGGCTCGGGAGGCGGACGTCGGCGTGGAAGGCGGGCATTTCGGGCTGCGCGGGATCCAAGACCGCGTCGGGATGGTGGGCGGCAGCTTCAAGCTCGAGAGCGTTCCGGGTCGCGGGACCACGCTCACGATCACCGTCCCCGGGGAATGACCGGCCCGCGCACCATTCGGGTGCTGCTGGCCGACGACCACGCCATCGTGCTCGAGGGCATGAAGGCGCTGGTGGACGGCGAGCCCGACCTGGTGGTCGTGGGCGCCACGACCGATGGACGGCAGGTGCCGGACCTCGTGGCCCGGCTGACCCCCGACGTGGTCCTGCTCGACCTCGAGCTCGGCGACGCCAAGGGGGCCGAGGTGCTAGCCGCCCTGAAGCGATCTCCGGCGGCGCCCAAGGTCCTCGTGCTCACCGCCTACAACGACGGAGAGTCAGTTCGCTCGGTGCTCGACGCCGGCGCGGACGGCCTGGCCTTGAAGACGGAGTCGCCGCAGCAAACCCTGGCCGCCATCCGTCAGGTGTACGGCGGCCAGCTCGTGTTCCCGCAGGCGGCGCGGCGCTGGCTCCGCGGTCAGCCGGCTGCTACCCCCGGCGACCTCACGCCGCGGGAGCGCGAGGTGTGGGCGCTGGTGGCCGACGGACGCTCCAACCGCGACATCGCGAAACGGCTCGGCCTTTCCGACAACACGGTGAAGTTCCACCTCCAACACCTGTTCTCGAAGCTCGGGGTGAAGAACCGCACCGAGGCCGCGCTCAAATACCAGACAACGCAGCCGCCTTCGCCTCCACGCCGCTGAGCAACGCCGTGTAGGAGGCAGCAAACTTCGCCACCCCCTCCTCCTCCAGCGCCCGCGTGACGCCCGCCAGGTCGATGCCCAGACCGGCGAGCGCGCGCAACCGGCCCGTGGCCGCCGGGAGCATCTCGTGGACCCGCACCACCGGGGCCCCATGGTCACGGTAGGCGGCCAGGGTCTCCGGGGGCAGTGTGTTGACGGTGCGGGGCGCCACCAGGGCCTCCACGTAATGAACGTCGGCATACGCCGGGTCCTTGGTGCGGGTGGAGGCCCAGAGCGGCCGCTGGACGCCGGCGCCGTGCCGCGCGAGCGCATCCCAGCGCGGACCGGCGAAGCTCCGCTCGAAGCGCTCGTACGCGACGAGCGCGTTGGCGGTCGCGATCGTGCCGCGCAGCGCGCGCGCGGCATCGGTCCCGATCGCGTCCAGCAGCGGGTCGATCTTGGTGTCGACCCGGCTGACGAAGAAGCTCGCCACCGAGGCGAGGCGGTCGATCGGCTGCCCGTGCGCGAGGCGGCGCTCGAGCCCGGCGCAGTACGCCTCGATGACCTCCGCGTAGCGGTCCACCGAGAACAGCAGCGTCACGTTCACGTTGATCCCCGCCGCGAGGGACTCCGTGATCGCGGCCAGTCCCGGGTGCGTGCCGGGGATCTTGATCATCAGATTGCGGCGTCCCACCGCGCTCCACAGCCGCCGCGCCTCGCGAACGGTTGCGGCGGCGTCGTAGGCCAGCGTGGGAGAGACCTCGAGGGAGACGAACCCGTCCTGCCCCTCGGCGTCGTTGTAGACCGGGCGGAAGAGATCGCACGCCTCCTGGACATCCGCGATGGCGAGCGCTTCGAATACGTGCGCCGGCTCGAGCCCCCGCGCGGTCAGCGCGGCGATGTCCGCGTCGTACAGGTCGCTCCCGGCGACGGCCTTCTCGAAGATGGTCGGGTTCGTCGTCATGCCCCGCAGGGCGTCCTCCTCGATGAGCCGGCCGAGGGCTCCGGACTGTACGAGATCGCGGGTGATGAAGTCGAGCCACGGGCTCTGGCCCAGCTCGACCAGTCGGACCAACGGATTCGCGCTCATGTGCCACTCCGTTCGAGCACCGACACCGCCGCTCCCGCGTCGGCGCGCAGCCGCTCCTGCTTCACCACCAAGGCGCTCGCTTTCACGAGATAATACGTCAGCACGAGCTGCGTCACCGCCAGCGGGTTCGACCGGCGGACCACGGCGCCGTCCTGGAACGCGCCCACCCGATCGGAGCGCAGGTGCCGCGCGGTCGGCATGTGGTCCCACATCCGGTTCTCGATCGCCTGGGTGGCCGCGTCGGAAATCCCGCCGCCGATCTCCAGCACGTCCACGCCTTCATTCCCCCGGACCAGTCGCACGGACGCCCCCTGGTTCTTGCCCTCCACGGCCGCGAACGCATCCTCGAGGTCCGGCAGGGGAATCGGATGCCGCAGCGTGATCCGCACGTTCAAGCGGGTGTTGTCCTTGGTCGGGGCGTATTCCGGCGGCGGGACAAAGGAGATCACGATGTCGGCCTGCTCCCGCTGCGGCATGACGTAGGTCTCCGAATCGTAGCGCCGGTGCTCGAGCTGCTTCAGCACTTCGTCCCGCGCGTAGCCGCGCCTGCTGGTGTCGCGCTTGATCTTCCATTCGACGCGCAGGTCGGGGTCGGGGTCCAAGAACACCGAGACATCCCATTGGCGCCGCAGCTCCGGCGTGAACAGGCCATGGAGCCCGTGCACCAGCACGACCGGCTTCGGCGTCACGAACTCCGCCGGCCCGAAGGTTCCGTTCGAGTGGTCGTACACCGGCTTGAAGACCGTCTCGCCGTGGCGCAGCAAGCGGATGTGCTGTCCCATCAGGTCCAGGTGGTTGCAGTCGGGGTGCAGCGCGGTGATGCTCCGCGCTTCCCGGCCCACCCGGTCGAGCGAGTGATAATCGTCCAGGCAGATGTCGGTGACCCGCTCGGGACCCAGCAGCTCGACGCAGCCGTTCGACAGCGTCGACTTGCCGGCACCGGAATCGCCGACCAGGCACAGCAGGATGGGACGGCCCGCTCCGAATGGCAAGGGTATTCCTTATCGCTCGTCCGTGGCCGCACTGGACGGCCCGGCTTCGCCGTCACGGTGCGCGCCGAACACGCGGCTCTGACGGATATCCGCCGCATCGAGCCGTGTGAGCTCGGCCTCCGGCAGACTGCCTCCCTGGCGCACCAGCCGGTTGGCCTGTCGCAGCTTGGCTCGGTCCACGGCGTTCCGGACGCTGCGCGCGTTGGCGAAGTGCGGCTGGCCCATGCGCAGCTCCAGGTACTCCCGCAGCGCCTGGCGCGAGGCGGCGTCGAGCGCGTAGTGCTGGTGCGTCAGCATCAGATCCGCGATCGCCATCAGCTCGTCCGAGGTGTAGTCCGGGAAGTCCAGGTGATGCGCGATGCGCGAGTGGAAGCCGGGGTTCGAATGGAAGAACGTGTCCATGCGGTCCCGGTAGCCCGCGAGGATGACGACGAGGTCCTCCCGCTGGTTTTCCATCACCTGCAGCAGCATCTCGATCGCTTCCTGGCCGTAGTCGCGCTCGTTCTCGGGGCGGTAGAGGTAGTACGCCTCGTCGATGAACAGCACGCCGCCCATGGCCCGTTTGATCGCCTCCTTGGTCTTGGGCGCGGTATGGCCCACGTACTGCCCCACCAAGTCGTCGCGGGAGGCCACCACTAAGTGGCCTTTGCGCACGTAGCCGAGCTGTTGCAGGATCTTCGCCATGCGCAGCGCCACCGTCGTCTTGCCGGTGCCGGGGCGCCCGGTGAAGCTCATGTGCAGCGTCGGGCGGTCGGAGGACAATCCCCGCTCTTCGCGCAGCCGTGCGACCAGCAGCAGTGCCGCGATCTCCCGGATGCGCGTCTTGACCGGCCGCAAGCCGACCAGCTCGCGATCGAGCTCGTCGAACACCTGGTCGATGTTCGACGCACGGAACGCCGCGTCGAGGTCGACCAGCGCCGCTTCCGCGGGCGCGATCGGCGCATCCACCGCTCTAGGCTCCGTACCGACTCCCCGCCGGCCGGTCGGTCGCATACGAATGCAGCGTGTACCGGACCACCCGGTCCCGCGACTCCTGGCGCTCGAGGCGGAACCCGGGCTCCTCCTGCGGCCGGTTGACGATGAAGCTCAGCGCCGTGGTCTGTCGCCCATACGTGCGGTCGTAGCCGTTCACCTTGACGTAGTGGTTCGGGAACGCCTTCCGGCAGGCGTTGATTTCTAGCAGAATGCCGGCCGGGTCCTTGAGATCGAACAGCGGCAGCCCCCACATGTCCCAGTACACATTGCGCGGGTGGGGGTCGTCGGTGTACTCCACCGACACGGCCCAGTCGTGATCGAGACAGTACTGGATCTGCGCCGTGATCTGCTCGTCGGACAGATCGCGCAGATACGAAAAGGTTCCCTGGGTAACCCGCATGGGCGGTCGCCTCCCTAGACGGTGAGCGTCGCGACCGCGTCCGGCACGTCGGTCGACTCGAAGTTGAAGGTGATGTCCTTCCAGATCTCGAGCGCCTTGCGCAGCGACGGGGACCAGCGTGCGGCGCGCGCGAGGATCTCCGGCCCCTCGTTCAGATAGTCGCGCCCTTCGTTGCGCGCCTGAATCATCACCTCGACGGCGATCCGGTTGGCGGTGGCGCCCTCGGCGATCCCGTCGGGATGGCCGATCGTCCCGCCCCCGAACTGCAGCACGCAGTCCTCGCCCAGGTGGTGCAGCAGCTGGTGCATCTGGCCGGCGTGGATCCCACCCGAGGCGACCGGCATCGTCCCGGGCATCGATGCCCAGTCCTGTTCGAAAAAGAGGCCCAAGGCGGGCTCGGGCTCGAGCTTGTCCTCGAGCAGCGTGCGGTAGTAGCCGCGCACCGCGTTGGGATCCCCTTCCAGCTTGCCGACCACCGTGCCCGCGTGGATGTGGTCCACGCCGGCAAGGCGCATCCACTTCGCGATCACGCGGAAGTTCACGCCGTGGGTCTTCTGCCGCGTGTAGGTGCCGTGCCCGGCCCGGTGCAGGTGCAGGATCACGCCGTTCTTGCGCGCCCACTTGGCCATCGACTGGATCGCCGTGTAGCCGACGGTCAAGTCGATCATGATGATCACGCTGCCCAGCTCTTTGGCGAACTCGGATCGCTCGTACATGTCCTCCATCGTCGCGGCGGTGACGTTCATGTAGTGGCCCTTGATCTCGCCGGTCTCCGCCATCGCCCGGCTCACGCCCTCGATGGCGAACAGGAACCGATCGCGCCACCGCATGAACGGCTGGCTGTTGATGTTCTCGTCATCCTTGGTGAAGTCGAGCCCGCCGCGCAGCGCCTCGTAGACGACCCGGCCGTAGTTGCGCGCCGACAGGCCGAGCTTGGGCTTCACCGTGGCGCCGAGCAGCGGACGGCCGTACTTGTTGAGATACTCCCGCTCCATCACCACCCCATGCGGCGGCCCCTGGAACGTCTTCACGTAGTGCGGCGGGATGCGCATGTCCTCGAGCCGGAGCGACTTGAGCGCCTTGAACCCGAACACGTTCCCGATGATCGACGAGGTCAGGTTGGCGATCGAGCCCTCCTCGAACAGATCGAGGTTGTAGGCAATGTAGGCGATGTACTGGTTCGTCCCGGGGACCGGCTCGACCCTGTAGCACTTTGCCTGGTAGTTCTCGTACGCCGTCAGCCGGTCGGTCCAAACGACGGTCCAGGTGGCGGTCGACGACTCGCCCGCTACCGCCGCGCTCGCTTCTATCGGCTCGATGCCTTCCTGCGGCACCAAGCGGAACGCGCACAGAATGTCCGAGTCTTTCGGCTCGTAGTCGGGGTTGTAGTAGCCCATCTCGGCATACGGCGTCACGCCGGCGGACCACCGACTCTTCTGTTTCCCATCGCCACGGGCCATCGTCCTCGCTCCCGTCCGCGGGGCCGGGGCTGCTTCGGGCCCGCCGGTGAAAAGGTTCGATCGCATGGTACACAGGGGCTACCGGGGCGGGAACGCGCGTTCGGGCAAACCCGACCGGGTTGGCGGCGGCCACCCGAACGGGTGGGACCCGAGCCTCCGGCCGGGGAGCGCGGGACGTCAGAACGAGGTCACGAACGTCCGGTCCAGCTTCGACGGATCACCGATCACGACGAACGTGAAGCGCTGCAGGTAGGTGCGCACCACGCGCTGCACATCGGCCGGCGTCACGGACCGGATGCGTCGCAGGTAGGCGCCGGCATTGGCCCATCCGCCGCCGGACAGCTCCCACAATCCGAGCTCCGCCGCCTGCCCCATGTTGGTCTGTTGCGACATGAGGTGCGTGGTGAGGAACACGTTGATGGTCTGATCCAGGCGCGGCGCCGGGACCAGATCCTGCCGGAGCTTGCGGACTTCCGTGCGCACCACCCGGAGGGTCGTGTCGGGGTCCACGGCGGTAACGTAGAGGAGGCCGCGGTTGGCCGCCCGGCTGCCGAGCCCGGCGAACACGGCGTAGCTGAGGTTGCGCTTGGTGCGCACCTCCTCGAACAACCGCTCGGACAGGACCCGGGTCGCGACGCGCAGCGCCGCGTAGTCGGGGCTCGCCGGCCCCGCCGCGGGGTAGCGCCCTCGGCCACCAAACCCCAAGGGAGTTCGCCGCTGCCTTCACCCCGGCGGGAGTCTGATTATCCCTGCTCCAACGTTTGGGGGGAAGGTCAGTCTGGATCGAAACGCGCAGGGGTCGAGGTTCGGGTACAAAAAAGGTAAGCTCCGCGCAGCCGCTCTGCGCTTCCTCTCCATTCAAGCTTGCCGGAGACTTTGCATTAGCTGGTCGATGCTGCCGTCTCTTCGTTTGAGATGCCCTTTGTTGTCGATAGCCGATCAGCCAGCCACGCGCGTTCAGAGTCAAGGCGACGCGCGATGCGCACCTCGTTCTTGCTCGTTTCCCGAACGCCTGCCTGTCGAAGCCGGACGAAGGTTGCGGCTGCTGCAAGCTCGATTGCCAACTCCTGCACGCCAAAGCGCCAAACCAAGTGCGGACTAACTCGCAGAATACCGACGTCGGGAATCAGCTGAACCGGGCCCCTTGGCAAATCGGCAATGAAGATCAGGATGATGTCGCGGCGTAACCATTGGAGGTGTCGAGGTGCTTGCTCTGCCAAGATTCTGAGGGATGCTATCATACGACTCTCGATCAACTCTCGATTGACGGAGTCTTCAATGCTGCTTGCCAAGTGAATACCGTAATGAAGGCAGAGGCTTCGGCTTGATCGTCGCACGACAAAACGGCGAGCTGGAGCAGTCAAGCGAAGCAGCGCATTGTAGATCTGTCTAATGACCCGAAGCACAGTCATATGCCAAACTAACCAACATGGGGCAGGCGAAGGGGTGAGTCCTATCTTTAGTTGAAATTTGGGTGGTGCCTCGTTACCAGAGTGGGGTGATCCCGGGAAGGACACCGTCATTCACAGCGAGGAGGACACCACCCATGCGTACGATACGCCGACTCAGGAGAAAAGGAAACGCGACGGCGCTGCTGCGCCGCGACGCCCCAGCCGCGATCGCCGGGCTCGACAGCCGGGTCGCCGTGAT
>JBOHSO010000213.1:0-2778 GCA_050921685.1 Gemmatimonadales bacterium | reverse complement strand
GTCGCCACCGCGTCGGCGAGCCGGCCACGGCTGGCGGCGCTCGCGGCGACGCGATCGACGATCACGAGCACCTCGCGACCCGCGCCGACGCGCGTGCCTGCGTCCGGGGTGTCGAGTCGCAGCTCCTCGCCGTCCACCCGCGCGCGCACGAACCCGGCGGCCACCAGCTGGGCGGCCGCATCCACGTCTGGCCGGTGCGCCGCCGGCGGCAAGGGAAACGCGACGACAATTGCGGATTGAGCGGGCCGGGCTTCGCGCGGCGCATCCGCCGTCCGCAATCCGCGATCCGCAATGAGCTCGTCCACCACGTCCTGGACCGTGTCGATCTTCACCACCGCACCGCAATTGCGGCAATAGGGCGTGCCGACCCTGGCCCACAAGAGCCGCAGGAAGTCGTAGACCTCGGTCGCGGTCCCCACCGTGGAGCGGCTCGACGTCGTCGGGTTTTTCTGCTCGATCGCCACCGCCGGAGAGAGTCCGTCGATCCCGTCGACCAACGGTTTGGGCATCCGTTCGAGGAACTGCTTGGCGTAAGTCGACAGCGATTCGATGTAGCGGCGTTGCCCTTCGGCGTAGAGGGTATCGAACGCCAGCGAACTCTTGCCCGACCCGGAAGGTCCGGTGATCACCGATAGGGCGCCCCGGGGCAGCTCGACCGTGATGCCCTTCAGATTGTGCTGCCGCACGTTGCGGAGCACCACGCGATCGGGAGGGGCGCGCATAACCCCTTAAAATAACACCGGTCGCCTCTTCCACCGTCGCATCACTTTCGGTCCCTCCAGCGCGGTGGTAGCTTCGCCGCCCAATGGCCCTCGCGCTCACCCCGCGGTTGCTGCGCCGCGGTCTCGAACTGTTCGCCATCATTTCCCTCGTCGGCGTCGTCGGCCTGCTGGTCTACGGCGACAATTTCAATGCCTTCGTCGGCGCCCTGCTCGGGCTCCGCATGGGGTGGATCCTCGTCGGGCTCGGGTTGGCGTCCATGGACTGGCTGGGTGGAGGGACCAGGCTGTGGGTCGTGGCGCGGCACGTGCACCCGGGCGTCCGCTGGCGCGACATGGTGGTCTCGGGGGGGATGACCGCGTGGGGCGCCTACCTGACACCGTTTCAGAGCGGCGCCGCCCCGATGATGATGTGGACGATGCGGCGCGCCGGGGTGCGGCTTCCCGAAGCGATGACGTCGACGTTCGTGACGTTCGTGGCGACCGTGATCTTTTTCGCCGTCGCGGGGCCGCTCGCGATCCTGCTGGGCGCGGGGCGCTCTCTCGCGCAGCACGGCGTGGTGCTGGGAATCACGCTGTACGACCTGTTCCGGACGAGCCTCCTGATCTTCGTCCTGATCGGGATCGTGATGGGTTTCGCCATGTTCTTCCCGCGGTTGTTGCGGGATTTCGTGCACTGGCTGGCCACGCGGCTGCAGGCGCGCAGCCAGCGTGTGGCCACCCGCATCGACCACCTGCGCGAAGGGATCGATCGTGCGCACGAGTGCCTGGTGGCGTTCGGCAGTCCCCGGGGCCTGCTGGCCCTGTTGTGGGCGACGATCCTCTCGGGGCCCTCCCACGCCAACAAGCTGTTCGCCGGGTATGTCGCGATGCGGGCGCTCGGGTTACCGGCGCACTTCGTGGACATCCTGCTGGTACAAACGTTCATCTCCTTCCTGCTATACTTCGCGCCCACCCCTGGGGCGTCGGGGTTGGCGGAAGTGCTGTCGGTCGCCGTCATGTCGATCTACGTCCCACGCGCTCTGCTGCCCAGCTACACACTCATCTGGCGCTTCATCAACAGCTACGCCACGGTGATCGTCGGCTCGCTGGTGTTCTGGCGCTGGCTGCGCAGCGGTCTCGTCGGACGCGAGGAGGCGGTGGGGCTGGAGACCGGTGAGTCCGTACCGGGCCCGTAACCCACGTCGTCTTGCCCGGTTACGGACCCGGGCGTAATTTGCGGCTTCTGTAAGCGCCGCGGAGATTCACGTCATGTCGATGCTCGAGCTCGGCACCAAACGGTTCACGATCCCCCTGGGAGAAGTGGCCTTGGGGAGCGACCCCGCGAGTGCGATCCTGCTCGCCGGGCAGGGGATGCTGCCGACGCACGCCGTGCTGCAGGGACAGCCGGACGGGCAGGTGATCATCCGGAAGGCCAGCCGCGAAGCCGAGGTGATGATCAACGGCGTCCGCTTGGGGGCGGAGCCGACCCCGCTGCTGCACGGCGACAAAGTACAAATCGCCGGTCACGAGCTGACGTTCGTGGACGAGCGCCGCAGCGGTAGCACGCAATATGTCCCGGCCTTCAGTCCCGCCGGGCCCGGCGCCCCGAAGGCCGAGGGACTCGCCAAGCCCACTGGCACGACGGGCGGTCGCCTGGTTTCCCTCACCGACGGGCGCGAGTATACGATCGTGACCGCCTCACTCGTGATGGGGCGGGAAGCCGGCTGCGACGTGGTGGTGCCCGGCAAGGACGTCTCGCGGCGCCACGCCGAGATCGTCGCGTCCCCCAAGGGATACCTGATCGTCGATTCCAGTACCAACGGCGTCTTCGTCAACGACGAACGGATACAGGGCCAGCGCCTGCTGGCCCGTGGCGACGTGATCAAAATCGGCGAGGAGAGCTTCCGCTTCTACGCCGACGCGGCGCAGGCGGCGGAGAGCACTGCCGCTGGGCCGACCGGTAGCGCGTCGGCGCAGGTCGCGGCCCGCCCCGGCCTCCAAAACACAACTTTCGGGATGCCGGCCACGCCGCGTGCCACGACGCGGACGCCCACCCCCCCCGCCCCCCCCGCTGCCC
>JBOHSO010000212.1:0-3456 GCA_050921685.1 Gemmatimonadales bacterium | reverse complement strand
ACTCACCTGACCGAGCGATGCTCGAGTATGCGCACCGCCTGACGATTCGGCCGGGTGAAGTGGGCGCCGCCGATCTGGCAAGGCTGCGCGCCGCCGATTGGGAGGACCGCGCGATTCACGATCTCTGCGCGATCGTGGCGTACTTCGCCTTCGTCAACCGGATTGCCGACGGGCTGGCCGTCGAGCTCGAACCCCGGTTGCGCGGCTGAGAGCCGACCCCGTGCTGAAGGAGACACACATGAGATCGCTTGCCACCGTCGGTTTGGCCTCCGCCCTGCTGCTTACCACGCGCGGGCCGGCGACCGCTCAGGCGATACCGTTCTCGCAGCACGGTACGGTCAGCCAGCGAGTCGGTGTCACCGATATCCTCATCGAGTACAATCGCCCGGTCGCGCGGCGCCGGACCCTGTTCGGCCCCACCGGAGTGGTGCGGCCCGGACGCATCTGGCATCCCGGCGCCGACTCGGCCACCCGCATCACCTTCAACCGCGACGTCGAGCTGGAGGGGTACCCGATTCCGTCCGGCCGGTACACCCTGTGGCTCCTTCCGGCTGAACCGGGTCCCTGCACGCTGATCGTCAGCAGGGCCGTGGAGGTATACCACACCCCGTACCCGGGCGAGGAACAGGATGTCCTGCGCACGCCGGTGCCGGTGGAATCCGGAGGTCACATGGATGCGCTGGCATTCTACTTTCCCGTCGTGACACCGGACTCGACCACGCTCCGGCTCCACTGGGGGACGACCATCGTTCCGATCCGCATTCGAGCGACGGCGCGCGAGTGACCATTCGGCTCCGCGTTCATCGAGCGAGCCCTTGAAACAGAGGCTGCACTCACTGCAATCCTAGCGCCCGCGCGTCCTCCAGCGTGTCCACGTCACGCAAGGGTCGCAGCAGGTGACAGGAGAGGCCCAGGGCATGGGCTCGAGCCCGGGTCTGGTCGGCGACCCTCGCCGTGGACCAGGAGATGTCGCGAAACAGGGCCGGTTCGGGGCGAGACAGTCCGATGAGGTAATACCCGCCGTCGAGCGCCGGCCCCAGCACCACGTCGTCCTCGTCCAGGGCGCCGAAGGCTTCCGCCAGCAGCCGCCGATCGACCCCAGGGCAGTCAGACCCGATGATCACTGCCCGGCGAGCGCCCGCGGCGAACACATGGTCGAACGCGCTCGATAGCCGGACGCCGAGGCTATCGCCCGTCTGGGCGCGGAGCTCAGCGTTGGCCGCGTCCTCGAGCCACTGGCGCACGAGCGCCGCTTCGGTCGCCGGGGTGAACCACACGGTGGTGTAGTGGCGCGAGTCCTTCCACGTGGCCGCGGCGACCACCTGGCGACCCAGGCGCCGGTAGACCTCGGCCGCTGCAACCGCGCCGATCTCCGCGGCCAGGCGGGCCTTCACCTGGCCCGGGATCGGCGCCTTCACAAAGATGCCCAGGGCGCGAAGCTCAGCGCGGTGGGGCGTCGGGGTTCGCATTGTGCCAGCGCGCCAGCCGATGCGGCGACACGCCCGCAAAGTAGAGCGAGATCAGCACCGCGTGTTTGAGCCACGTGCGGAGCGGCCCGCCCGCTAGATAGCGTCGTCCTGAAGTGAGCAGCGGGGCGGGCAGCCGCTGCCACTGCACGCCACGCCGCTTGAGGCGACGGATCATCGCCACGTCTTCCATGAGGTCGATGTCTGGAAACCCGCCGAGCGATGAGAACAGCTCCCGGCGGATGAGCAAGCCCTGGTCGCCGTAGGGAAGCCCGTACAGCCGCTCGCGGAGCGCCTGGCCCACCTCGATGAAACGCTTCCAGATGCGCGGGAGGTCGATCGCGAATCGGAAAACCGCCGCCTCGAGCTGCGGCTCTCCCGTGATCGCCGCGAGCAGGGCGCGTCGCGCATCCGGCGGCATGCGGCAGTCGGCGTGCAGGAAGAGCAGCCATTTGCCGCGCGTCGCAGCGGCTCCGGCGTTGAGTTGGCGGCCCCGCCCGCGCGGCCCGATGATCGTCCGCACACCGAGCCCGCGGGCGCTCGAGACGGTGCCGTCGGTCGAGCCCCCGTCCGCCACCACCACGTCCAGCGGAACCTCCCGCGCCAGGCCCCCGAGGTCGGCGAGGAGACCGGGGAGGGAGAACTCCTCGTTCAGGGCCGGGATAACGACGCCGATCACCGAGGTCGGATGGCCCGGTCGCTCGTGTCGTTGAGCGCCCAGTCGTAGTCGAAGAAGCGAAGCGCCGTCACCGGTGGAACCGCGGCGTAGCGCGTGAAGAACCGCCTCACGCCCTCCGGACCGCCGAAGTCCTCCCCGTACCAGTCGAGCACCTTGTTCACCGTCAGGACCGGCGGCGATCCCTCCCGGAGCCGGAACTGGCTCGTGTCCGCGACGAAGCGCCGCACCGCGGCGTCGAGCTGCTCGTCTACGCGCTCCGGCAGGTACGCTTCCGCGGCGAGGACCGGGCATGAGCGTGAGGCGCAGTTCACCGCGAAATGGACGCGCGGTTCGGCCATCGGGCGAAGGATGCCGTTCTCGATTTCGTTCTGTGAGCGTAGCGCGCCGGCCACCCGGCAATGCCGGCGCGTGAACACATCGCGAATCTGCCACACGGAATTCGCGGGCCGCCGAGCCAGGGAATTCTGCAGCGAGCGGGGAAAGCCCGCTCGCTTGATCGGATAGTGCTCGATGACCTGCGCGAGCATACACGCGTTGTAGGCGTTGATCCAGAACGCGAGTCGTGTATCACGGTCCGCCGCGGCCAGCGTGAGCGAATCGACCGCCGCGAGCTGATCGAGATACGGGCCCAGTCGCGCGGAATCGCGCTGCAGCCCCGCGTAGTCCACGAGCGAACCGCGCACGTGGTCGCGGAGGATCGTCGTGAACGCCGCCTGGTCAACGAGCCCCTGGGCGCGCGCGCTCCCGGGTGACAACGCCAGCGCCGCCACCGCCACCCATCCGAGTTTGCGCGCGACGGTTGGAACGAAGCTGAGCAGCACGAGCAGGCCGCCCGCGATCACCACGCGGACGAACGCCTGTTGGCTCGCCTCGCGCCCTCCCGAGAGCAGGGCGTCCGCGAAGAACGTGTACACGAGGGTGCCCGGCAGGATGCCCACGGCGGTCGCCGCAGCGTACGTGCGCCAGGGCAATGCCGTCAGGCCCGAGGCGAAGTTGAGCACGTTGAACGGCACGATGGGGATGAGCCGCAGCCGTGTCAACCAGGCGAAGCCCGACTGCTGGGCGACGCGATCGAGGCCCGCCAGGCGCTGGCCGAGCAGCCCCTGCAAGGCCTCACGTCCGAGCCACCGCGCCAGCCAGAACGCCGCCCATGCTCCAAGGTTCGCCCCGATCGTGTTGAGCAGCGCGCCCCACCAGAATCCGAATAGCGCGCCGCCCGCGAGCGTGAGCAGGGCGCCGGAGAACGCGAATGCGCAGGCAGTCACGTAGGCCGCGACGAAGGCGAGCGGCGCCCACCAGGCGGTGCGCAGG
>JBOHSO010000211.1:0-2950 GCA_050921685.1 Gemmatimonadales bacterium | reverse complement strand
TGGCAGCGCGAGCTCGAGTCGGCGTTCCTCTACGAGGACACGCCTGATCAGGTGCGCGCCACGGTGGAGGTGAAGCGCGACATGGAGCGACCGCGGCCGATGGATCGCCTGCTCGTCGGGGACGTGGGCTATGGAAAGACCGAGTTGGCGCTGCGCGCGGCGTTCAAAGCGGTGCAGGCCGGCAAACAGGTGGCGGTCCTCGTGCCCACGACCATCCTGGCCGAGCAGCACGGCCGCACGTTTCGCGAGCGCCTCGCCGACTACCCCGTGCGGCTCGAGGTGCTGTCACGCTTCCGCTCGTCGCGGGAAGCGGCGGCCGCTCTCGCCCAGCTTGCCGACGGCGCGGTCGACCTGGTGATCGGGACGCACCGGCTGCTCTCGCCGGACGTGCTGTTCAAGGATCTCGGTCTCATGATCGTGGACGAGGAGCATCGGTTCGGGGTGCGGCACAAAGAGCGGCTCAAGGGGTTGAAGCTTTCCGTCGACGTGTTGACGCTCACCGCGACCCCGATCCCGCGTACGCTGCACCTGTCGCTCGCCGGCCTGCGCGACATGACGCTCCTCGAAACCGCACCCAAGGATCGCTCGCCGGTGCTCACCTTCATCGAGCCGTGGGACGACGCGCTGCTCGAGGAAGCGATGGCGCGCGAGCTGGATCGCGGCGGGCAGGTGTACTTCGTCCACAATCGGATCGAGACGATCGACACGGTTGCCGCCCGGGTGCGAGCGCTGGCGCCGCGCGCACGGGTGGCAGTGGCGCACGGCCAGATGCGGGAGGCCGACCTCGATGGGGTGATGGCCCGATTCGTCGCGGGGGAGGTGGACGTGCTCGTGTCCACGATGATCGTCGAGTCGGGACTCGACGTGCCGAACGCCAACACGATGATCTTGGACCGGGCCGATCGCTTCGGACTGGCGCAGCTGTACCAGCTGCGGGGTCGGGTGGGGCGCAGCCATCGTCGGGCGTTCTGCTACCTGCTGGTGCCCGACCTGACCGATCCCGCGGCCGAGGACCGGTTGCGAGCGCTGGAGCACCATACCGATCTCGGGTCGGGGTACCGCATCGCGCTGCGCGATCTGGAGCTGCGCGGGGCGGGGAATTTGCTGGGCGCCGAGCAGTCCGGGCACGCTCAGGCCGTGGGCTTCGACATGTACCTCCGGTGGCTGGGGGAAGAAGTGCGGGCGCTGCAGGGAACGGAGAACAGGACCGGCGACGCGGTCCCGCCCGAAGTGGTGCTGGACCTCCCAGCGTACTTGCCGGACGCCTACGTGGCGGATCCGCCGGCGAAGCTCGACGTGTACCGGCGACTGGCGCGGCTGGAGCGGCCTGGCGAGATTGCAGCCGTTCGCGAGGAGCTGCGTGACCGTTTCGGCCCGCTGCCGCCGGAGGCGGAGCGCCTGCTCCTGGTGACGGAACTCCGCGCGCTCGGCGCCCGGACGGGACTGGAAACGGTCCTGGTGCGGGGCGACGAGGCGCGGCTCACGTTTCGGCGGGGCGCACACCCCCGGATGGCGAGGCTCACCGCGGCGCTGGACGCCGTGCAGTTCGAGGCCGACGTACGGCGGGCCGTGCCGCTGTCGCTGCGACTCCGCCGCTTGGGAGGCGATGCGATCGGCCCCGGGCTGGTGCGGGCGCTCACAGCGGTTTCCGCGGATCATTGAGGGACGGGAGTCACGCGATGCGACGATTGGGCTTGGTGGTATTGGCGCTCACGCTGGCGGGTTGCCACGCGTTGCGGGACGCGTTCACCGCGCACCCGGGGGCCGCGGCGCGGGTGGCGAGTCAATCGCTGACCGTGGAGCGGCTGGCCGAGGTTGCGTCGCGCGTGAAAGGCATGCCGCTGCAGCAGGAGAACCTGTCGCGCCTGGCGAGTGCGTACGTCGATTACATGCTGTTCGCGATGGCGTTGGCGAGCGGTGAGTCGCTCGAGGACTCGGGCGTCGTCGCGCGCGCGATGTGGCCCACGGTCTCGCAGCTGAAATTCGACCGCTTCGTCGATCAGCTCAGGGTGCGACAGGAGCTCAGCGACCGGCAGGTCGATTCAACGTACGCGGCGGGCGAGCTGCGGGCCTTCCAGCACATCCTGCTGGCGGCTCCTGGGAACGCCTCACCTGCCACGACCCAGCAGAAGAAGGCTCAGATCGACCGATTGTGGCGCTCGCTGGCCTCGGCGGGCGGAGCCAATTTCGCGGCCGTCGCCAGGCGCAGCTCCGACGATGCGATGACCAAGGTCTCCGGGGGATACCTCGACGTCGGGGGACGCGGGCGCTTCGTGCCACAATTCGAGGATGCGGCGTGGCAGCTCGCGCCGGGGGCGATGTCCGGCGTCGTCCAAAGCCCCTATGGCTTCCACATTATCCGGCGACCTCCGCTCGCCGAGATCCGCGATACGTTCGCCGCGAACGTGCAGCAGCTGCTCGTGGCACGCTACGATTCGACGTATTTCGCCGATCTGGCCAAGGGGCGCAACATTCGGGTCTCCAAGGGCGCGGGGGAATCGATCCGCCGCGCGCTGCAGGACCTCAATGTGGCCGGGCGCAGCGACCGCCGGCTCGCGACCTACGCCGGCGGCGATTTCCAGATGAAAGACCTGGTGCGGTGGCTGTACGCGGTGGATCCGCGCGTCACCCAGTCGTTGCCGTCGGCGAGCGACTCGCAGATGGTCTTTCTGGTCCAACAGCTGGTGCAGCGGACCCTGGCCTTGCAGCAGGCGGAATCCGCCAACGTCCAGCTGGCCGACTCGGAGTGGGCCGTGATCCGCTCCGACTACGATTCGACCCTGTCGATCCTGCGGACGCTGCTCAGAACCGGTCCTGCGACGCTTCCCGATTCCGTCGCGACGGCCGAGGCGCGCGCCCGCCTCGCGATGGAGCGCGTGGACGGGTACTTCGACCGCGTCGTGGGCGGGCAAGCGCAATTCTTCCCGATCCCGCCGCTGCTCGCCCAGGT
>JBOHSO010000210.1:0-2830 GCA_050921685.1 Gemmatimonadales bacterium | reverse complement strand
GTCGAGGATGCGTCGCGCCCGCTCGACTTCGGCCACGGGCGGCGTGAAGACCTCGTTCGCCAGCGCCAGCTGCGTGGGGTGAATCGCCCACTTCCCCTCGCAGCCGAGCGCGGCGGCCCGGCGCGCGGCCGCGCGGAAGCCCTCCGGATCCTTGAAGTCGCCGTAGGGCCCGTCGATGGCGCGTAGCCCGTAGGCGCGGCAGGCGGTCACCATGCGGGCCAGGCCGAAATGCCATTGGTCGCCCGGGTAGTCGGGGTTCAAGCCGCCGATGCTGACCGTGCGGGCGCGCACGCTCGCCGCCAGGTCGGCGACGCCGAAATGCATCGCCTCGAGCCGTGGGCTGGCCTGCGCGATCGCCTCGACGCTGGCAAGGCCAAGCGCCGTTTCGATCAGCACCTCGATCCCAATCCGGTGCGAGAAACCGCGTGCGGCCTCGATCTGCGTGAGCAGCGCGTCCACCAGATAGACGTCGGCCGGAACCCCCACCTTGGGGACGAGCACGACGTCCAGCCGGTCCCCTGCCTGCTCGACCACATCCACGACGTCGCGGTACATGTAGTGGGTATCGATGCCGTTGATTCGGACCGAGACCGTCTTGCCGCGCCCCCGCCAGTCGTGCTCGAGCAAGCCGGCGATGACGTTCTTGCGGGCTTGCTCCTTGTCGGCCGGCGCCACCGCGTCCTCGAGATCGAGGAACACGACGTCCGCCTCGCTCTCGAGCGCCTTGCGGAACATGGCCGGCTGCGAGCCCGGCACCGCCAGCTCGCTCCGCTGCAATCGAGGACGGACCGGCTCGTGGCGGGTGAGACTCATGTCCGCACGCCGGCGGGGGCGGGCGGTTTCGTGGCGGGCTGCATGGCGTCGGGCGATTGGGCGGCCGTGGGTCGGGCCGCGAGCGGTGCCGTTGTCTCGCGGTAGTACTCCTCCCCCGCGGCGACACCGGCGCCCGGCGTGATCTTGATGCCCACGTCGCGCATCGCCATCTCGGCGCCGGCGATCGCGCCCAGCAGCATCAGCTCGTTGAGATCGCCCAAGTGTCCGATGCGGAACAGCTTCCCCGCCATCCGCGCGAGCCCGGCGCCGAGCGCCAAGTTGTAGCGTCGGAAGGCGACGTCGATCACGTCGGCCGCGTTGCAGCCCTCCGGCACCATGATCGCGCTCACCGTGTCGGAATGCCATTGGGGCGCTCTGGCGCACAGTTTCAAGCCCCAGGCGCGCACCGCAGCGCGGACGCCTTCCGCGAGACGATGGTGCCGGGCGAGAATATTGTCGATTCCCTCCTCGAACATGATGTCCAGCGCCTCCCGCAGGCCGTACAGCATCGGGAGCGCCGGCGTATACGGGAAATAGCCGGTCGCGTTCGCCTTGATCATGTCGCCGAAGTCGAAGAACACCCGCGCGCACTTCGCCTGCTCCCGCGCCGCGAGCGCGCGTGGACTGGCACACACGATCCCGAGCCCCGCCGGCAGCATCAGGCCCTTCTGCGACCCCGTGATCGCCAGGTCCACCCTCCATTCGTCCATGCGGAAGTCGATGCTGCCGATCGAGCTCACCCCGTCCACGTACAGCATCGCCGGGTGCCGTGCGGCGTCCATCGCCTGGCGCACGGCGGCCACGTCGCTCGTCACCCCGGTCGCAGTCTCATTGTGGACGATGAGGATGCCACTGATCTCGTGGCTCCGGTCGGCGGTCAACACCTCCTCGATACGATGCACGGGCGCCCCTTCGCCCCATTCCACGTCGAGGATGTCCACCCGCAGCCCGATCCGCTGCGCCAGGTCGATCCAGAGGTGGCTGAATTGGCCATAGCGCGGCGCGAGGACGCGGTCGCCGGGCGAGAGCGTGTTCGCGAGCGCGGCTTCCCAACCGCCCGTCCCCGTGGCCGGAAAGATGAAGGCCTGGCCGGTGGCGGTCTTGAAGACTTGCTTGAGGTCGTGAAACAGCCCGGTGGAGAGCGCGGGAAAGACGGAGGAGCGATGGTCTTCCATGGCGCGATGCATCGCGCGCAGCACCCGCTCGGGCACGTTGGTCGGACCGGGCACGAACAGGGAATTGCGGCCGGTCATAGAGTCGTCCTCGGCAGAGGGGGACAGCCAAAGCGCTGCTTAAGTTACCGCGTAGGAACCAGTCCGCACCCCCATCAGCAACCACCCGGGCGGTGGGTGTTCTCAAGGGACGGTAGGAGCCTTCTCCAGCCGTACGATCCCCGACATCCGCCGGAACGCCGCCCGCGTCTTCCTGGGGTAAAACCGGCCGATGAACTTCCAGAAGCGCGCGAACCGCATCGTGCGATTCAAGCGCAACGACTCCTCCCACATCGAGCGGTACTCCACCTCACGCCAGCCGAGCGGCTCGAAGAAGGCCGTGCCCTCGGCCGGCGCGAACTTGAACGGCGCGCCCCCCTTCGCGAGGGTCGATCCCCAGCTCTTCGCCAGCAGCTTCATCAGCCGCGGCGAGCCGAGATCCGTGAGCCACCAGGCGAGCGGCGGACAGGCATGGAGGTCGCGCGCCAGGGCCGTCACCTGGTCGGGCTCGAGGTAGACCAGCAGGCCTTCGGTCAGGACGAGCGCCGGTCCCGGGCCGGCGGCCACCCGCTCCATCACCGCGCTGCGCTCGACCGGATCGGCGAGATCGGCGGGCATCCACTCGAGCGCGCAGCGGGCCAGCTCGCCGCGGAGCTCGTCCCGTTTGAACGCCTGCATGGCGGGCAGGTCCACGTCGATCCACCGCAGCGTGGCCGGTACGTCGAGACGGTAGGCGCGCGCATCGAGACCGGCGGCGAGGTTCACCACCGTCCGCACGCCGCTCTCGCGGATGAGGCGCAGAATGA
>JBOHSO010000209.1:0-5838 GCA_050921685.1 Gemmatimonadales bacterium | reverse complement strand
CGCTGGGCGGACAGCGCGGTGGCAATCGATCCAACGTCCTTCCTCGGCTACGAGCAGCGGGGCTACGCCAGCTTCCTCCTGGGAGACACCGCCGGCGTGCGGCGTGACGGGAGGCGGCCATCCGGCTGGGCGATCTGGACTACGGGGAAAGCCTGATGGTCCTCGTGGACGTGGCCGCTCGGGAAACGGCTTCCGCCCGCGCCAGAATCGAGCGGCTTCGGGCCGCGGTGAAGCATCCCAAACGGCCGACTGTTTTCGAAAGCGGCGCCCTCTCCGTCGCACTGGTGGCTGTCGCCGACACCGCCGCAGCGCTCGATGCGCTCGAGCGGACGCAGCCCCGCGGGGCATTCTTGTGGTACAGCATCCGAGGGTTGGTTGGGTTGCAGCCAAGCCCGCGACTCGAGCGGTTGGTCCGCGAGATCCGGCCGCAATGACCGGTGGTGAGGCGTCAATCGGCCAGGAGCAGCTCAGATCTCCCAGTTGGAAAACAGCACCCCGTGCTCGACCGCGCGCTCCTGGTACCCCTCGAAGTGCATTCGCAAGTCGGTCCAGCGCACCTGGTACCCCCGCGCCACGAGGCTGCGGAACGCGTGTTCGAACCGGCTCTGGCAGCGGACGGCGACGCGCCGCAGCCCCGCCTGGGTGGCGCTCGCCTCGACGGCGGCAAGCGCGGCTTCGAACGCCGGGATGCTGCGCGCCGCCAGTTTCAGCACGCGGAGCTCGTCCGAGGTCCGCTCGGCGGCGAGCGACGCCGAATGCCACAGGGCCATCGCGTCCAAGCCGGATATGCCATGCACAAGCGACGTGTCGCCCAGGCCGAGGTCCGCGGTCAGCTCGATCTCCCGCGTGAAGTCGTAGCCGGGCGCGAGCGAGCCGACCAGGGTCTGCACGGCGGCCATCGCATCGTTCTGCGCGGCCGGCGGCAGCCGCGACAACAGCGCCGGTGTGCTCCCGCCACGCCGCCGCACCGCGAGCTCCCGCGTCATCGTGAGGGTGAGATAGCCGGGCACGTAGCCCAGGTGGGCGTAGAAGCCGATGTTCTCGACGGTGCGCGGCATCGTCTCGAGGCCGAGCGTGGCGACGCCGCGGTCGAGGAGCCACTCGGTGGCCGTCTGCACGATCGCCTTCCCGATCCCCGATCCCTGCCGGTCCACGCGCACCGCCAGCGGCCCCATCCACCCTTCGGTCCCGCACCGGTGCGCGACGTTGAAGGCGACCAGGCGTCCGTCTTCGTCGCGCCACAGCATCGCGCCGGCGCCCGCATCGCGCAGGGCGTACATCCACACCCGCGGGTTGAGCGGCGGTACCCGCACACCCACCAGCCCGTCGCGGCGATAGCGGTCGGTGAACGCGTCCGCGAACAGCCGGTTCAAGGCGTCGATATCGCCTTCGGCCGCCGGCAGCGGACCGTCCAGGCGCCGCTCAGGCAGCCACGCCCGCATTGAGCCCTCCCGCGGCCAACGTCGCCGTCTCGTCGCGCACCATGCTGATGCTCCGGCCGGCATCGTACTCCACCCGGATCACGCGGTCCAGACCCTCCCGGATCTGGTCGATGTGCGAGATCAGGATGACCTGCGGGAACCGGTCGCCCAACCGCCGCAGGAGCGTCAACACGTGCTGGCGGCGCGACTCGTCGAGCGAGCCGAACACCTCGTCGAGCACCAGGAGCGACAACGGCTGCCCCGCCCGCTCGGCGATCAATTGCGAGATCGCGAGCCGCAGCACCAGGTTGGCCAGATCCTCCTCCCCGCCCGAGATGACCGGTTTCGGTATCCCGTCGTCCACGACGGTCAAGGTGTAATCCTCGGTCAGGTCCACCGTATCGTACCGCCCGTCGGTGAGGTCCGCGAGGAAGCTCGAGGCGAGCTCGGCAATCTCGGGGCGCATCGCCGCGTTCAGCTCGGCCCGGAGCTCCGAAAACGCCCGGTCCAGCTCGTCGTGCAGCCGGCGGCGGGCCTTGAGCTCCTCGATCTCCCGCTGGCGCGCTGCGCGCTCCGCCAACCGCCGCTCCGCCTCGCCAACCACCTCCTCGGCTCGCGTAAGCGCGCCACCGGCCTCCACCGCCGCGAGCTCCGCCTCGCGCAGCACCCCGGTGGAGCGGTCGCAGCGCTCCTTGGCGGCGCGAAACTTCTCCTCCGAGAACCCCTCGGCCCGGATCGCCTCCGCCAGGTGGGTCGCGTGCTGCTCACGACGCGACAGGTCCTGCTCGGCCCGTTCGGCCTCCTGCACGAGTGCCTCCGCCAACTGCGCCCGCGCCTCCAGCACCGCCGCCTCCCGAGCCAGCGGCTCGAGCGTGGCCAGCTCGGACCGCACTGCGTCATGCCGCGCCGCGTCGTATCCCGTCGGCCGCGCCCGCAACCGTGCGTCCACTTCCGCCACCCGTTGGGCCTCGGCGTCGCGCTGCGCGACCGCCCGGGCCCGCTCCTCCGCTCGGGCCTTCACCTCTCCCATCCGCCCGCTCGCCCGCCGGCTCTCTTGTCGGATCGCGTCGCGAGCCGCCTCCGCCACCCGCACTGCTTCGGGCGGCTCCCCGAGCTGCTCCATCCGCAGCTTGAAGAAGTTGCCGTTGATCGTGATGTCCTCGAGCTGGCGATCGAGCAAGCCGAGCACCGCTGCGTACTCCTGCCCGAGCGGGCGCTGGCACGTCGGGCAGATGCCCTCGGGGCCGAGCCCGGCAATCTTGTCCCGTTGCTCCTTCACGTCCCGCCACTGGTCGCGGAGCTGATGGCGCTTGGTCTCCGCATCCTGCCGGTCCCGGACCCACGCCGCCCGCTCCGCCTCCACCGCGCGCTCGGCCGCCAGCAGGCGGGCGGCGAGCGCCTCCGCTTCCCGCTCTGCGCCCTCCCAGGACGCCGTGGCGTCCGCGAGCTCGGCGATGCGCCGCTCGAGTCCCTCGCGTGAGCGCGCCAGCTCGTTGAGCTGCGCCCCATCCGCTTGGCGGGCTGCCTCCTCGCGTTGCAGTCGCTCGAGCCGCGCCAGCTCGTCCTGGAGCCGGGCGTGGGGGCGCAACGCTTCGGAGAGCCGCACGAGCTCGCCACGCGCGGCGAGTGCCTCGGCCAGCTCCATGTCGAGTCGCTGAAATTCCTGCCGCGCCCCAAGGACGGCGTGCTGCGCAATCGCCTTCTCGCTCTCCAGGGATCGGATCCGATCGCGTCGCGTTTCCCACTCCCGCCAGCGCGGCTCCTCCCGGGCGAGCGCTTCCTCGGCGACCCGCTGCGCCACGCGAGCCCGGTCGGCGTCACGGCGAGCCTGCGTGATTCGCTCGAGCGCCTGCGCCCGCTCCTCCTCCAGCTTCGCCCGGTCGGGCAACCCCGACTCGAGCCCCTTCAGCACGTTAGCCATGTCGTTGCGCCGCTCGCGCACCCGCTGCTGGGCCAGCTCAAGACGCTCATAGCCCAACACCCGGGCGAGAAACGCGGCGCGCTCGCTCTTCCCTTTCAACCCGGCCATCACGGTCAGCTCTTTCTGCCCCGTGAAGTACGTATTGAAGAACTCGTCGTGCGACATGCCGAGCGCGCGCTCGAGTTTTTCCGACACCGCCTTGAGGGAGTTGGCGACCACCTGCCCGTCCTGGCGCAGCTCGGCCCCGTACAGGCTGCGCGTGACGGCGAACTGGTGGGGCCCGAGCCGGAACTCGAGCGTCACCTCGACGCGGGAGCGCCCCGGCGCGCCCAGGCGCCGGATCGAGTCCTTGTCGCCGCGCACCGCCTGGATGCCGTAGATCGCCCACGCGATCGCCTCGAGCAACGTCGTTTTCCCCGACCCGTTCGGCCCGACGATTCCCGTGATGCCGGGCCCGAACTCGATCTCGGTCTCGGCGAACTGCCGGAAGTTCTCGAGTCGCAGACGCTGCAGCTCCATCAGGCCCGCTCCTCGCTTCCCGCTTGCTCGACGTACTCGACACCGGTCCGGACGAGCTCGTCACGCGGCACGTCGGCATCGAGCAGGCGGCGGGAGAGGAAATCGCGAACCAGCTCGGGCAACGTCAGGCGCCGCGCCGGGGCACCCACGCCGACGTGGTAGCGTTGCTCGGGTCGGCGCAGATCGAGCTGAAAGTGCAACGCGCGCACCTTGTAGCCGCGGATCGCGTGGTGGTCCAGATCGTGCGCCGTGGCACGCGCCACGTCCCACACCAGCATCCGAACCACGTTCCCGTCAATCGGCGGCTTCGACGCTCGCACGGCCTCCGCGATCTTCTCGTCGATCTGCTTCGCGCTCAGATCTTTGGCGTGAATCTGCTCCAGCTCGATGTGGTGCCGTTGGAGCGCGACGTAGCGCTTTGTCACCTTGAGGCCGGGGAGATCCACGAGCAGGTAACACTTTCCTTTCACGCCCTGCTCGGCCTGATCCTGCAGCTGGCCCCACGGGTTGGGCGGGAGGTATTCCAGGCTGCCGCTGTACCAGGCGTTGTCCGCTACCGAGTGCGCCACATGATAGTGGCCCAGGGCGATGTAGTCCCAGGTCGCCGGGGCGAGGTCGTCGAATGAGAGCGGGGCACCGCCGTAGTCCATCGTGCCGCGCGCTTCTCCAAGGGACGCGTATTGCCCGTGTGTCACCAGCACATTGAAGGTCGGCCCGCCACGCTCCGGCCGCAGCGCGGGGGGCTCGGGGCTCAGGAGCGCCTGGTGCGGCACCGCGAGCACGGCGCAGTCGAGCTTCGGGAACACGAGCCGGCGGGGTGCGTCGATCACCACCTCGGCGCCGACCGCCTCGTACAGTTTCAGAATGCTCACGGTCTCGCTGGTGCGCGGCGTGTCGTGGTCACCGGCGACCAGGATCACCGGGGTCTCCGGCAGCGCCACGCGCAGGCGCTGCAGCTGTAGGAAGAGAAACAGGATCGCGGGGTTCGTGGGGCGCACGGAGTGGAAAATGTCGCCCGCCACCACCACCAGATCGGGGCGCTGCTCGAGCAGGTCATCCACGGCCCGGCGGAACGCGTCCGCGATGTCGGCTTCGCGCTGGTTCCCGCCTTTGGGGGTCTGGCGGTCGAACTGACGTCTACCCAGGTGCAGGTCGGCGAGGTGGGCGAGCTTCACCGGTCGCTTCAGTTCCCTTCCACCAGCTGCATCCTCCCCTGTTGATCCACCCGCATCGCCATTCCCTGCGCCCCAAAGAACCCGCCCGTGAGGTTCACCCGCATCGTGCCGCCCAGTGACGCGTGCACCATCGCCCCTCGTGTGAGAGAGAACAGCTGCTCGCCGGTGATGGCGCCCCGGAGCGCGACGGTCATCCGCTGGCCGCCCATCTCGAACCGCAGCGGACGATCGGGAAGGCGCGTCTCCACCCCGAGCCGCACGGTCGTATCGCTGCCCGTCACGGTGATCTCTCGCACCGTGACCTTCGTCTCAGCCTGAAGCGGAGCCCCGCCCGGCATTTGACCAAACGGCAGCTCAACCTGGTTGGTCCAGCTGTCCCCCGGCCCTACCGGGGTCGCGGGGAGCGGCAGCGCCGCTGCGCGGAACCCGAGCAGCACCTGGTCGCCCACCACGGACGGCAGCCGCCGCAGCGCGCCGAAGTCGTTGCGCACCAGCTGGAGCCGGTCGTCGAGGACGCTCGTCAACCGCACTCCACGCAGCTGTCGCGCCGCGTCGTCGGCCGATGCCGGATTCAACATCGGGCTCGTGACCCGCGCCGAATCGAAGGTGATGGTGACGGGGACCCCATCGGCCCCCGGGGTGCCGATCGCCTGCGTGAAAGTGAGCGTCATCGTGTTGCGAGCGCCGGAGTCGGCGGTCACGGTGTCGGGCGCGAAGCGCGACGCCTGGTCGAGCTCGTAGCGATACACCGCACCAGCCGGCGGGTGATACCGCAGCAGGATCTTGGAGGTGATGGGCGTCG
>JBOHSO010000208.1:0-7151 GCA_050921685.1 Gemmatimonadales bacterium | reverse complement strand
GGGTGCCACCGTTTGCGGCATCGTTCCCTCCGGTTGAAAGTCGCCCTTCGTGGGATCCAAAAAAGCGACCGGCCACAGCCCAATTCCCAGGGCCGCGGCCGGTCGCGAGACTCGTGAAGCCGATTACGCTAAGCGAAACCCACGCCCGCTCCGGACCCCGTCACGGGGTCCCATTACAGGGGCAGGCTGTTGCCCGCCCAGCGTTCACCAGTCGATTCCAATGTGCCATCCATCGTCAATAACGACGAAACCCGTCGTCATGTCAAGGCCGGCAAGCTTCTGTGATCCACGTCCTGCCCTGCCGTGACGGGTGCCGTCTGGCATCGCCCAGGAGGTCGTCCAGTTGTTAGAGTTCAGCGGAGGCGGATAACGACATGGGCGAGCGAATCGAGGTCGCGAAACTGAGCGACATCCCGTCCAGGAAGCCGAAGCGCAAAGTCAACCCCGGCGCGTGGGTCGGGATCGGAATGCGAATCGGGCCCCGGTCGGTGTAGCATTAATGAGTATCGCCGTCGGCCTCGGTGGCGGGATCGGCTTGGCCCTCAGTTATTTGTGGCGATCGAGACAGGACCGGTAGGTGCACGTGAGCGGTATTCAGGTGTCGGAGAAGGAGCTCTCCCAGTTCGAAAAGGCGGTCGCCATCGCGTGCGCGATGAAGTCCGAGAAGCAGCTTCAGCATCAGGGTCCAGCGAACATCGGCCGCGCTTCTCGAACACTGCCATCCAGCTTCACAGCAGAGGACGGCTCGCTGGTTATCTCCTTCGATCGCGGCTGGTATCCGTTCCTTTGCAATACCAGAGGCGACAACACGGGCCCTCAGCGCTGGTATATCCCGAAGGTCAGCCGGCTCATCGCACAGGTTGCGCGTGCCCTGCAAACGCCGATGCAAAAGGCAATCAGCTACGTACCGGGTGGACGGATCTTCTTGGATGCTGCAGGTGTCCGACGCACGCCCCAAGGCCATGCCGAGATCGCGGTACTGAGGTGGAGCTTGCCTCGTGAAAGCCCCCTCCTCTGCCGGCGCGCTCCCGATACCTGTTGACCGCGGCGAGTGCACCCGGCCGCACAACCGTAGCCACAAACCAGATCTTGAGAGTGCCCGCGTCGGGTTTCGCCTGCTGCCAAGGAACCACTCCCCGGTCCATGGCGGCAACAACGTCGCGCTCACGGTGGGGCTCGGGGACCTGAACGGCCTGGTGTACTGGATGCTGCGTCGTGAGTCGCTGGCGATCTCGCCATGCGCTCAGACGGTGATCGGCGGACCGCCCGGGTCCGTGAGTGGCTCCGCTCAACAGAACCACGGCTCGGTGAGCCGTGGAGATTGACCTGGCAGCGCCGCCTCGAGCGGCTCGCGCCGCCGCGGCCGGCGCCCGTCCTGCAGGGTGCAGGCCAAGACCTTGATCCGCTCGAACGTGACCGCCGCAGCCTCCCCCCGGCGCGTGGCCCGCTCGACCAGCCGGACCACATGCCGGTGCAGCCGGTCCATCCGCGGATCGGGATGCGTCCAGAAGTAGCTGAATCCCGCCGCGTCCAGGGCCCCGAGGTGCTCGCGCATCCGGGGGGTGTCGAGCAGCGTCGACCCCGGCGGCACGAGCAGGCGGATCGTGAGCTGCACCGGGTCGATTTGGGCGATCAGACCCTCCGCCTCCACGAACGCCAGCACGTCGATGTAATCCTCGAGCGTGGTCCACGGCGTGAAGGCCACGAACGAGGGCCGTAGCGCGACGCCGGCGGCGCGCGTGATGCGCAGCGCCTCGAACACGTCGGCCCGACTATGCCCCTTTTCGAGCGAGGCGAGCACGCGGTCGCTCAGCGACTCGACCGCCGAGACGACGAACAGGCAACCGAGCCGCCCGAGCTCGGGAAACACGGCGCGGTGCCGCAGGATATGCTCGACCTTCGTGGTGCAGTCGAACGTGAGCTGCGGGAACTCCCGGTGCAACGCGCGCACGATCCGCAGCGAGTGCCCCGGCCCGTTCAGGAAATCCGGGTCGCCGAACGTGATGTGCGCCACTCCCTGCGCGACCATGCGCCGCACGTCCTCGAGCACCACGGCCGCGGGCACGACGAAGAACCGCCCGTGGTAGATGGGCGGGATGGGGCAGTGCAGGCAGTGGTGCAGGCATCCCCGGCTCGCCTCGACGTACCCCGCCGGAACCAGGCGCTCCTCGTGCACCAGCCGGGCGTAGCCAGGCTCGGCTGGCGAGCCAGAGCGGAGTGGCACGGGGAAGTCGAGCCGCTCGATCACGGGCGGCACTGCGCCTCGTGGGCGGCGCCCTTGGGCTACGGCCAGGGCGAGCCGGACCAGCTCGGGCTCGCACTCCCCCGCCAGCGTCGCGTCAACTCCGTGGCCGAGCAGATAGGGGGCGTTGAGGGCCGCGTACAGCCCGTGGAAGCACAGGAAGACATCAGGGTTCGCCCGGCGGGTGCGCTCGACGAGGCGCGCGCCGATGCGCAGGGCGGTGTGCATGGGGGCCGAGACCGCGATGAAACGGGCGCGCCGCACTGCCGCCTCGTCGAACGGCTGGACCGCGAGGTCAAGCTGTGCCGGGGCGAACCCTGCGCGCTCGAGGAACGCCGCCGGCAGCGCCGTGCCCAGCGGCTGATGCCCCAGCTCGTAGCAGGAAACGAGAAGTACCTCGCCCGGCCCGTACATGCGGGGTAATCTAGGGGCCTCTGTTCCTCTATGGTGGAAGCGCCGCCACGTGTCCGCGCGCCGGCAGCACGAAAAGATCCGCCATCAGCCCGGCATGGTCCGACGGCCAGAGCGGGTGCTCGGGGCCGGGCACGCGGTCGGCCGACACCTCGACGTGAGCCGGAATCCCGCTCACCGCGACTCGGCGGCCTGCGCGGCCCGCAACCCCGACGGATCGAGGCCGGCTACATCGGGTTCGACGTGGGTATTGAAGATCGCGTAGGACGTCCCGCCGATCGTGCCGGTGATCCCCACGAATCCGCGGATCAGCGCCACCCCCGGCGCGACGACGCCCCGGTTGCTCGTGTAGTTCGCCGCGACCGTGGACGTGACCGTGACTCGGGCCGGATCGACGAGCAGCGCGTCGTGGTCCACGACGCGGATGCCGGGGATTGGGGCGGCCGTGATGCGAACCACGGCGGCTCCGGGGGGCGACTCCGACCAAACTGGACGCCGGGACTGCAGGATGCCAGCTGGAACTCGATCGGTCGACATCGGGTTATATTAGCGACCGATGCCCAACGCTCCCCGCCGCTCCGCGGCCTGCGCCTGTAGGTGCCGCAACGCTCTCACGGGTCGGGGTGTGTCGCTATGAAGACCTGACGTTCGGTACGGTTTTGCAGCTCGGCGCAACGCTCCCGACTCGCACGGATACCCGCCGCGGGTCGTTTGGTTTTTCGGCTCTTCATGAGAGAAGGATACTGAGGGACTGATGGCGACACCTGTCCACGCACCGTCACGGCAGGCGCACACCGCGCCCCGTCCGCTGACCGCCGATCCCGCCCGGCGCCGTTTCCAGAACGTGCGCGAGCTGATCGCCACCCGGGCGAACCCGACGCCGCTGGTGCGGTTGAACCACGTCCTGCCGCCCAGCGCGGAGGCGTACCTCAAGCTCGAGTGGTTCAACCCGTTCGGATCGGTGAAAGACCGCACCGCGCGCTACCTCCTCGACGGGATGCGCGCGCGCGGCGAGCTGGACGGCCGCGAGCTGGTCGAGCCCACGTCGGGCAACACCGGCATCGCTCTCGCCGCCCTGGCGGCGCTCGAGCGGCTGCGCGTGACCGTGACGATTCCATCCGGCGTCCCCGTGGAGAAACTGGTGCTGCTGCGCATGCTCGGCGCCACCGTGATGCCGACCCCGGACGAGCTCTGCCCGGTGGACAATCCGCGCGACGGGGCCATCGCGCTGGCCCGGGCGGTCGCCGACAGTCCGGCGCACGCCGGCCGCTACGCCATGCCGAACCAGTACGCCAACCCCGACAACGTGCGCGCCCACTACGAGACCACGGGCCCGGAAATCTGGGAGCAGACCGAGGGCCGGGTGCGCACGTTCGTCGCCGGCTACGGCACCTGCGGCACCCTCTCGGGGGTCGGTCGCTTCCTCAAACAGCGCGACCTGAGCATCCGCATCGTGGCCGTCGAGCCGCAGCGCGGCCACCGCCTCCCGGGCCTCAAGAACCTCGAGGAATCGAAACCGCCAGCGATCCTCGACCGCTCGGTGGTCGACGAGGTGATCCGCGTGGACGACGGGCCCGCCTACGCGATGGCGAAGCGACTGTTCCGGGAGGAAGCGCTGATCGTGGGACCGTCCACGGGCGCCATCGTCCACGCGATCGCGACGCTCACGGGCCCCGCCGGCCTGACGGTCGGAATCTCCCCCGACGGCGGCCACAAGTACGCATCCTTTTACGCCGACATCCTGGGCGAGGAAGGATTATGACAGCAGACGCCGTGCTCGACTGCAGGGGACTGCTTTGCCCCCTGCCCGTGTACAAAGCCTCCCGCGCCCTCGAAGGTCTGCGACCAGGCCAGGTGCTGCGCATCGACTGCACCGATCCGGGGTCGCTGGCCGACTTCCCGGCGCTCGCCCGCCAGCGCGGGCACACGCTGCTCTCGGCCACCGATCAGGGCGGCGTCCAGGTCTTCCACCTGCGAAAGGAGGCGTGACATGACGACGGCAGTCCGCCGCCGGCTCGCGCTGGTCGCCTCCAAGGGAACGCTCGACGCCGCTTACCCGCCACTCATCCTCGCCGCCACGGCGGCGAGCCTCGGCTGGGAGGTGGGGATCTACTTTACTTTCTACGGCCTCGACATCATCCACAAGAAGAAGCACAGGAAGCTCAAGGTAGCTTCGCTCGCCAACCCGGCGATGCCGATTCCGGTCCCGAACCTGGTGGGCGCCCTGCCCGGCATGACCGCGGCCGCCACGGCGATGATGAAGCGCTGGATGAAGCGGGCCAATCTGCCGGATGTCGCCGGGTTCCTGGACTTGGCGCGCGAATCGGGAGTGCGACTGTTCGCGTGCTCGACCACGATGGGGGTGATGGGCGTGCGACCCGAGCATCTGGTGCCCGAGGCCGAGATCGCCGGCGCGGCGGCATTCCTCGATTTCGCCGCGGACGCGGACGTCTCGCTGTTCGTGTAGAAGGCCGGCGGAGGGCCGATAACTCGTTATCATTTGGCTGGGGGCCACATGCACTGGAGCGCTGAGCCATTCAGGGCGTTGAAATTCGCGCCATGCGAAGGGACCAAGCCACGCGATGAGATCGCCGCGCCTGACGCCGCTGCTCCGCCTCTTCGGAGACCGCCACCGCCCAACGCCTGAGAAGCCGCTCCGCGCCGAGCTCCTGAGCATCGAACGCCTGGAGGAACGGGCCAGGGCCCTTGCCGCCAGCTTCACCCTGGCTCGGGATCTGCGCCGCAAGTCCCGCCCATTCTTCGCGCGCCTGGAGGACAACGCTCGCGTGTTGCGCGAGGCCTATCGCGTCCTGGCTGACGACGTGCACCGCCACGAGTTCCTTCCGCCAGCGGCGGAGTGGCTGCTCGACAACTTCCACCTCATCGAAGCCGAGATCCGCGGGATTCGGCACGACCTTCCACACCAGTACTACCGGCAGCTGCCCAAGCTGGCCTCGCGGGAGAGGGCCGGCATGGCGCGGGTGTACTCCATGGCCCTGGAGCTGATCCGCCACACCGACGGGCGCCTGGACCGGCACCAGCTCGTGCGCTTCATGGCCGCCTACCAGACGGTCGCCCCCCTGACCATCGGCGAGCTGTGGGCATGGCCCAGCATGCTCAAGCTCGCCCTCGTCGAGAACTTGAGGCGGCTGGCGGACGAGACGATCCGGGACCGAGAAGCGCGTCTCAAAGCCGACGGCTATCTGACCCAGATCGGCGGAGCTGGAGATGCTGCCCCACTGCCGTCCCTGCCCAAGGTCCTCGAAACGGCCTACGTGGTGCGGCTGCTGCAGCGGATGCGTGAGTACGGGCCCCTCGTCTCTCCCGTGCGCGCCGCCGTCGAGGAGCGCCTCGGCGCCCAGGGCATCACCGCGGAGGATGCGATCCGGACGGAGCACCAAAGCCAAGCTGCTGGGCAGGTCTCCATGGCCAATGCCATCACCAGCCTGCGACTCTGCTCGACCCTGGATTGGACACACTATTTCGAGAACGTCAGCTTGATCGAACAGGTCTTGCAGCGCGACCCAGCCGGCGTCTACGGGAAAATGGATTTCCTCAGCCGCGATCGCTACCGGCAAGCGGTCGAAGAGTTGGCCGAGGCCACGGGGGAAGCCCAGCTCCGCGTCGCGCTGCGCAGCGTGGAGAGTGCCCGCCAGGCCGCCGAGCTGAAGTCGGCCGACGACCACGCCTACCACGTTGGCTACCACCTGATCGGGAAGGGCCGGCGCGACCTCGAGACCGACGTAGCGTACGGTCCGCGCTTCGCGGTCCGCGTACGGCGCTTCATCTTCGCCCACGCGACCGGCTTCTACCTGGGATCGATCGGTCTCGTCGTCACGGCCCTGTTGGCTCTGGCCGTTGCGTACGCTCAGGCCAAGGGCGGTGCCCCGTGGGTCCAGGCCTTGATCGCAGCGCTGCTCGTCCTGCCTGCCAGCGAGCTCGCCATCGCCTTCGTCCAGCGTCTGGCTGCGCACTTCGTGACGCCACGGCGCCTCCCGCGCCTCGACTTCCAAGCCGGGGTCCCCGAGGACGCGCGAACCATGGTCGTCGTCCCTACGCTCCTCACGAGCGTGGCCGGCGTGGACGAACTGCTGGAGCATGTGGAGGTCCTGGCCCTGGGGAACGCGGACCCGCGCATACACTTCGCCGTCCTCGGCGACTTCGCCGACGCACCCACGGCCGAGCTGCCGGGTGACGACGAGATCCTGCACGCCGCCCGCACCGGCGTGCATGACTTGAACACTCGCCTCGGCCAGGGTCGCACCGACCGGTTCCACCTGTTCCTTCGATCGCGCCAGTGGAACCCTGGCGAGGGGTCGTGGATCGGGTGGGAGCGCAAGCGCGGGAAGCTCGAGGAGTTCAACCGCCTGTTGCGGGGTGCCAAGGACACGAGCTTCCACCTCCACGTCGGCGACGCGACGGTGCTGCCCAGCGTGCGCTACTGCCTCACCCTGGACAGCGACACCCGACTTCCGATGCACGCGGCCCGAAAGCTCAT
>JBOHSO010000207.1:0-1751 GCA_050921685.1 Gemmatimonadales bacterium | reverse complement strand
AAGCCCGCCCGAGGCCGCTCGACCGGGGTAAAGACGTTCGGTCGCAGCGACACGAGCGCGGGTTTGGCCGTGATCTTGAGCTTGAGCAGCGCCTTCCCCGCGTACACCGGGTGGATCACCGTCACCGTGCCACTCTCGACCGCGACGTCGGTGACATCCTGCGCCAGCGGGACGTCGAGCCGCGCCGCGACCCGCGGAGCGAGGCCCTTCCCCGTAGCGCTCGCCGCGAACACCACGGCGGCGTACCCGCCGGCCTTGGCGCGATCGGCGAGCACGCGGCTGTAGCCCTCGGGGGCGTACATCGCGAACGCGCTGTTGGTGAGCGTGATCACCCGGTCCGCGCCGACTCCACCGAGCCGGTCCGCGCCCTTCACGGAACCGGCAGCGAGCGCGAGCGCATCGACGGTGCCGCCGAGCGCGTCGGCAAGCCGCCGCGCACCGGTGACGACCTCGTGAGACACCTTGCGCAGGGTCCCGTCGCGCTGCTCGAGCACCGCGAGGACGTTGGTCACAGGACCTTGGCCTCCTCGCGGAGCAGGCGCACGAGCTCGGGCACCGCTGCAGGGCCTTCGCCCACGATCTTGCCTTCCTGGCGCCGGGGTGGCGGGGTCAACGCCATCACCTCGAGCCGCCCCGCGCCCAGCGTCGCAGGCTTCACCTCCAGCGGCTTCTTCTTCGCGGCCATGATTCCCTTGAGGGCCGGGTAGCGGGGCTCGTTCAGGCCCTTGTCGGTCGTAAGCACCGCGGGGAGCGGAAACTCCACCACCTCGAGCCCGCCCTCGATTTCGCGCTCCGCCGTGCCCCTGCCGCTCTCGATCTCGAGGTGGGCGATCGCGGTGACGCATGGCAAGCCCAGGAGCTCCGCCACCACGGGCCCGACCTGATGGTTGTAGTCGTCGATCGCCATCTTGCCGAAGAGGATGAGGTCGTAGCCGCCCTCCTTGAGCTCCGTGGCAAGCGCTTTGGCCACCTCGACGCCGTCGGCGGGGATCTTGTCGGTCTGGAGCAGGACTCCCCGGTCCGCCCCCATCGCGAGCGCGGCGCGGATGGTCTCCTGCGCGGCGGCTGGCCCCAGCGACACGATCACGACCTCGCCCGCCCCAGCTTGCTCCTTGCGCCGCAGCGCCTCTTCAACCGCGAACTCATCGTAGGGATTGAGGACGAACTTAACGCCGGCCTCGTCGAGCGATTTCTGGTCCGAGGCGATCTTCACGCGCGTTTCCGAGTCGGGGACGCGCTTCACGCACACTGCGATTTTCATGGAATGACAAACAAACCCCTCGGCTTGCTTCTGGCAACCGCTTGGGCCCAGCGCCGCTTACGGCCCGAACTGGCGCCGCAGGATCAGCCTGAACGCGCGGGCGTTGAGGGGGGTGAGAAACCGCTCCAGCTCACCGGTCTGGCGGTTTTCGTTGAAGGTGCCGAAGACGGACCGGTGCGAGTCGAAGAGATTGGTGACGATCGCCGACACCCCCCAACTCTCGTGCTCCCACCCGACCCGGACGTCCGCCGTGGCGTACCCCGGGAGGGGCGCTGTTTCGCCGGCCTCGTCGCCGCGCAGCCACTGTTGACCCGTATAGCGGGCGTCGAGCCCGGCCTCGAATCCGGCGCCGAGCACGACCGCGGCGCCCGCACGCACCTGGTGGGCAGGCACGAGCGGCAGGCTGCTGCCGACCCGAACCTGATTCGAGCCGAAGTACGGGCTCGTCGCGTAGGCGGTGTCCGAGCGCAGGCTGAAGATCTCCGCCTCG
>JBOHSO010000206.1:0-2215 GCA_050921685.1 Gemmatimonadales bacterium | reverse complement strand
GACGAGCGCCGCGACGCGGCTAGCTTGCAGCTCGATCGCCGGACGGTCGCCCTCGTGCGGGTCGCGATGGCCATCGCCCGCGGCGATGACACGGCGCTGCGGGACCGCATGCGGGCCGCCCGGGGAGCGGGGGTGACGCCGCTGTGGATGGAGGAGCTGCTGCTCCAGAGCTTCCTGAACGTGGGCTACCCGCTGGCGCTGGTCGCGTGCACGGCGTGGCGCGAGGTGGCGGGCGCTCCGGCGGAGGGCGGCGAGCCGCTGCGGCACGGTGATCATGAGCGCTGGGCGCAACGGGGCGCCGTGCTGTGCGCCGACATCTACGGTCGCACCTACCACAAACTGCTGGTCCACCTGCGCGCGCTGCACCCGGCGCTCGAGGCGCTGGTCGTAGTGGACGCGTACGGCAAGCTCCTGGCGCGCCCCGGGCTGGACGCCGCGCGCCGCGAGCTCTGCACCCTCGCCGCCATCGCCATGCTCGAAGCCCCGCGGCAACTGCACGCCCACCTGCGCGGCGCGCTCAACGTCGGATGGACGCGGGAGGACGTGGATGCGGTACTGGCGCTGGTCGAGGCAGACGTGACTGCGGAGCGGGCGTTGCGGATCTGGGAGCTCTGGGCGGATGTGCGGGAGCGGAACCTATAGGTTGACAATGCGGAATGCGGATTGTGGAATGCGGAATTGAAGTGGGTGGGTCGTGCCCCAGGTAGATCTCAAGGCTCGTACTCGAGCATTCGCGAACGCGATCGTTCGTCTCGTCGATCGGCTACCGAGAAGTCGCAGCGCCGATGCGATTGGGAATCAGCTACTCCGCGCCGGAACGTCAGTTGGAGCCAACTATCGGTCCGCGTGCAGGGCGCGGTCTCGCAAGGAGTTCATTGCTAAGATGGGCTTAGTCGAAGAAGAAGGCGATGAAGCTCAGTTCTGGCTCGATGTCCTCCAGGATTGCGGATTCTGCGACCGCCACCACGGGGCGCAGTTGCACCAGGAAGCCGGGCAGCTCGTAGCAATCGCAGTGTCTTCGATAAGGACTGCGCGCCGAACTCCCACTACCATTCCGCATTCCGCATTCCGCATTCCGCATTCACCATGTTCATAGATCGCGCCGTTGTGCACGTCACCGCCGGAACGGGCGGTTCCGGGGCCTCTTCATTTCGAAGGGAGAAGTTCGCGCCCAAGGGCGGTCCCGACGGGGGCGACGGCGGTCCCGGCGGCAGTGTGTTCGTACGCGCCGACCCGAACCTCGCGACGCTGCTCGACTACCGCTACCGCACGCGGTGGAAAGCGGAACGCGGCCAGCACGGGAAGGGGAAGAAGATGACCGGCAAATCGGGTGCGGATCTCTATCTGCCCGTACCGCCTGGTACCGAAGTACGCGACACCGGGAGCGGCGAGATCCTGGGTGAGCTGGTCGCCGTGGGAGAGGAGCTGCTGGTGGCGAAGGGGGGCCGGGGCGGGCGGGGCAACGCGCAGTTCGCCACGCCGACCCACCGCTCACCGCGGGAATGGGAGTCGGGGGAAGTCGGACAAGAGGTGACGCTCGAGCTGGTGCTCAAGCTGATCGCCGACGTCGGCCTGCTGGGTGAGCCGAATGCCGGGAAGAGTACGCTGCTGTCGGTCGTATCCGCCGCGCGGCCGAAGATCGCCGACTATCCCTTCACGACGCTCGAGCCGCACCTGGGGGTCGTGGCCCTGTCGGATCATCGGACGTTCGTGATGGCCGACATCCCCGGAATCATCGAAGGCGCGCACGCAGGAAAGGGCCTGGGGCTGCGGTTTCTGCAGCATGTCGAGCGAACCCGGCTGATCGCGATGCTGGTGCCCGCCGACAGCGCCGACCCGCAGGAGAGCTACGAGCTGTTGCGCCGGGAAGCCGCGTTGTACGGTGCTCCGCTCGCCACCAAACCCCACGTGGTGGTCGTCACGAAGATGGACCTGCTGTCGCCGGGCGCGCCTCCCCCTGCCATCCAGTCGGCGGACGACGCGCCGGTGCTCGCCGTTTCCGCCGTCACTGGAGCCGGGATTTCGAACCTGCTGGAGACGCTGTGGCTGCGTCTGCGGACACCGGTCGCGACGAGCTAGCGGCCTACTTGGCGCTGGCACGCGTGCCCGGAATCGGCGCCGCACGGCTGCGGACGGTGATCGCGGCGTTCGGCAGCGCCGGCGTGGCACTCGTCGCCCCGCACGGCGCGATCGCGGCGCTCCCTGGGTTCGGGCC
>JBOHSO010000205.1:0-4416 GCA_050921685.1 Gemmatimonadales bacterium | reverse complement strand
CACGGCCACGATGAACCCGCTGTCGAGCCGGAGGCGCCCGTCGCGCAGCTCGACCGATCTGGGGACCGGCATCAGCTCGAGCGTGGCGGGCCGCTGGGCGAGCGCCGGTGCGACGTCCGCGCCCAGGGCGAGCGCGGCGAGCATCAGGGGTCGGATCATGGAAGCGGAATCTCGCGCGACGAGCCTCGTTGCGCGACCGACGACCGTCCCTGATCTTAGCACGACCCTCTCCCCGGCTTCCACCGAGCGCCCATGCAGCTCTCCGCGATCGATTGGACCATCGTCGTTCTCTCCATCGTCGTGTCGTTCTTGCCGGCGATCCTGCTCGCCAAGCGCGCGGGTACGAGCACGGCGGAGTTCTTCACCTCCGGCCGTGCGGCCCCGTGGTGGCTCATCGGCATCTCGATGGTGGCGACGACGTTTTCCACCGACACCCCGAACCTCGTCACCAATTTCGTGCGCGAGAAGGGCGTCGCCAACAACTGGCAGTGGTGGGCGTTCCTGCTGACGGGCATGGCGACCGTTTTCTTCTACGCAAAGATGTGGCGCCGCTCCGGGGTGCTCACCGACCTCGAGTTCTACGAGCTGCGCTACGCCGGTAAGCCGGCCTCGCTGGTGCGCGGGTTCCGCGCCGTCTATCTCGGGGTGTTCTTCAATTGCGTCATCATGGCCACCGTGAACCTCGCCGCGGCCAAGATCGCCAACGTGCTGTTGGGGTGGCCGATGGGGAAGACGCTCCTGGTGTGCGCCTTCCTGAATGTCGCCTTCGCGGCGACGTCGGGGTTGTGGGGGGTGCTGGTCACCGACTTCATCCAGTTCGGAATTGCGATGACCGGCAGTTTCGCGGCCGCCTACTACGCGCTGCAACAGCCCGAGGTGGGCGGGCTCGCGGGGCTGATCGCCCGAACGGACCCCGCCGTGCTGCGTCTCGTCCCCGACTTCGGGGACTGGGGAGTCACGCTCTCGGTGTTGATCATTCCGATCACCGTCCAGTGGTGGTCGGTCTGGTATCCGGGCGCCGAGCCGGGGGGCGGCAGCTACATCGCCCAGCGGATGCTCGCGGCCAAGAGCGAGAAGGACGCGGTCGCCGGCACCCTGCTCTTCAACGTGGCCCACTACGCGCTGCGCTCCTGGCCGTGGATCATCGTGGCGCTGGCCTCGATCATCATCTACCCGCAGCTGTCGGACATCGCCCGCACGTTCCCGTACGTGGACCCGAAGCTCATCGGGCACGACATGGCCTACCCGGCGATGCTGCGGTTCTTGCCGCACGGGATGCTCGGTCTGATGGTCGCCGGACTGCTGGCGGCCTACGTGTCGACGATGTCGACGCACCTCAACTGGGGCACCTCCTACCTGGTGCACGACTTCTACCGGCGTTTTTTCCGGAGCGGCGCCGCCGAGCGACACTATGTGCTCGTCGGGCGGGTCGTCACGGCACTCCTGATGGTGGTCGCGGCCGGCATCACCTTCGTGCTCGACACCGCGCGGGCGAGCTTCGATCTGCTGCTCTCGGTGGGTGCGGGCACGGGCCTGCTGTACCTGCTGCGCTGGTTCTGGTGGCGGGTGAACGCGTGGTGCGAGATCGCGGCGATGGTCAGCTCGTTCCTGGTCGCCGCCGGGTTCGTCATCGGGGCAAAGGCGGGGTATCCCGTCGCCTCCCACATCTCCCTGATCCTCACGGTCGCCGCGACCACCGTGGTGTGGGTCACGGTCGCGTTCCTCTCGCCGCCGACCGACCGGGCAACACTCGTATCCTTCTACAAGCTGGTGCGGCCTGCCGGACCGGGCTGGGATGCCGTCCGTGCCGAAGCGGCTGTCCCCGCTTCGCCCGACAGCCTTCCCCAGGCCCTGCTCGGCTGGGTGCTGGGCTGCGCGTTCGTCTACGCGGCTCTGTTCGGGGTGGGGAGTGCGCTCTACGGCCGCATTCCTCAGGCGCTGGTGTGGCTCGTGGTGTTCATGGTGAGCGGCGTCGGGTTGTTGCGGATCCTGTCCCGGATGTGGGCCGGCCGGGTGGGAGCCTAGAGCACCTTCGGGACCCGCTTCAGGCGCTGCTCCGCTTCCCGCACGGCGTTGGCGAGATCGGTCGTTTCCCGGTGGCCGAGATGCAGCACCCCCGCGTCGACGTCGGCGACCACGGCGTTGAGGATCTCCGCCGCCCGCCGCAGCCGGAACCGCTCCAGAAAGCCCCGGTAATCCCGCGAGTTCGTGGCCATCAGGACGCTCCACAGCCGCAGCCGGACATCGTCCAGCGCCCGCTTGAGCTCTTCCAGACCCGCCGTCGGCAGGTCTTCCGCCGCGCCCAGCTGCCGCTCGAACGCGGTGACGGCGATCTGCAGATTTCCCAACGCGGCGGTGCGCTCGCTGTCCGACATGACATACCTCGCCCGAGTGCCGCTCCAGGCTAACGCCGCCCGGGCCGGCGCGGCAATGGGCTAGCCCGACCGGCGCGCTCCAGGGTCTTGTGCCCGCCGACACCAAGCTGCATGTTTATGCAATATGCAGAACTCAAAGGGACCGGTCGCGCTCGCCTTCTCCGGTGGGCTCGACACCTCCTACTGCGTGGCCCGCCTCGCCGCCGACGGCTGGACCGTCCACACCGTGTGGGTGGATACGGGCGGCGCCTCGGGCCAGGAGCGCGACGCCATCAAAACGCAGGCGCGCGCTGTCGGGGCGGTTCGGCACCACCAAGTCGACGCCCGCCACGAAGTGTACGACCGGTTCGTCCGGTTCCTCGTCCAGGGGAACGTGTTGCGGGGTGAGGTCTATCCCCAGAGCGTCGCCGCCGAGCGCACCCAGCAGGCCCTCTCCCTCGTCTCCGTGGCCCGCACCATCGGGGCCGCCGCCGTCGCCCACGGCTCGACCGGCGCCGGCAACGACCAGATCCGCTTCGACGTGGCGCTGCGGGTGCTCGCCCCCGAGCTGCCTATCCTCACCCCCGTCCGCGACGTCGGGCTCACCCGTGCACAGGCGATCGCCTGGCTCGAGGAGCGCGGACTCCCCGTGCCCAGCCACGCCGGCGCGTATTCCGTGAACGCCGGCCTGTGGGGCACCACCTGGGGCGGGGGGTGGACGCACGACCCCTGGGCGGGACCCCCCCCCGAGCTTCTCGACCCGCCACCCGACGCACCCGCCCCGACCGAGATCGTGCTCGGCTGGGAGCAGGGACTCCCGGTCTCGCTCGACCGCGAGCCGCTGGCCGGGCCCGCGCTGGTGGACCGACTCGGCGCACTCGCGCATGGCTATGGCATCGGCCGCAACGTCCACTTGGGCGAGACCGCGCTCGGGATCAAGGGGCGCATCGGCTTCGAGGCCGGCGCCGCGCTGGTCATCATCACGGCTCATCGCGAGCTCGAGAAACTGGTGCTGACCCGGTGGCAGAGCTTCTGGAAAGACCAGCTCGGCAAGTTCTATGGCGACCGGCTGCACGAGGGCCAGTATTTCGATCCGGCGCTGCGCGACATTGAGGCGTTCCTGACGAGCTCGCAGCAGCGCGTGACCGGGGAGACCCGCGTGCGTCTCGCCCCGGGCCGCTTCCAGGTCACGGGTGTCCGGAGCCCCCACTCCCTGATGGACCCCTCCGTCGCCACCTACGGGGAGGAGCCACGGCTCTGGAGCGGTGACGAGGCGCGAGCATTCGCGCGCGTCGCCGCCATCCCGTCCCTCCTCGCCGCGCGGGCGGCCCCCGCCGCTCCGGTCACACCCCCCGCTCCAGCCACCTAGGGAGCCCTATGGCCGTCACGACGCGACTCAAGCTCGACCGGATCGCCAGCAGCACCAAGAACGCCGCACTCCCCCGCGACGTGATCGTGGGCGACGAGATCGTGGCCGAGGAAGGCTACGTGCTCGCGGTCCGGATCCTCGAGGACAAGAGCACGTACAACACGATCGAGGACACCACCGGCCGCATGCTCGCCCTCCGAGCCGGCGACGCCCTGGCGGGAACCCTCGGCGCCCGCCGCGCGCTGCGCGGCTATGCCGGCGTCGTGCCGGAGCGCATCGCGGTGGGCGACGTGCTCCACGTGCTCAACCTGGGCGGCATCCTGGGGCGCTGCACCTCCGCCAACCCGGAGATCGGGCCGCCGTTCCGGGCGGAAGTGCTGGGCGCCATCCTGGCTTTCCCGGACCTGGGCGACCGAATCGGCAGTCCGGCCCACATCCGGGATCACGCCATTCCCCCCGCGGACCGCCTCGAGAGTGCGGTGCCGGTCGTGTACGTCGCCGGCACCTGCATGAGCGCGGGGAAGACGTCGGCGGCGACCGAGCTGGTGCGCGGGCTGGCACGCGGCGGCCTGCGAGTCGCGGCCGCCAAGCTGACCGGGGTCGCGCTGATGCGCGACGCGTTGTCGATGCTCGACGCCGGCGCGTTCGATGCCCTCACGTTCAACGACGCCGGCGCGGCGAGCACCCATGCGG
>JBOHSO010000204.1:0-2268 GCA_050921685.1 Gemmatimonadales bacterium | reverse complement strand
GACCTGCGGGCTCCCGGCCGATGCCGTATCGGCCTCGCTGGGCTGCGGGAACCCCACCGCGCTGGCCGCCCTGGCTCCCGGCGAGACCGTGCTGGACCTGGGCTCGGGCGGCGGCATCGACGTGCTGCTTTCGGCCCGGCGCGTCGGTCCCACCGGCAAGGTGTACGGACTCGATCTCACCGACGAGATGCTCGCCCTGGCGCGGGACAACCAGCGCAAGGCCGGCGCCACCAACATCGAGTTCCTGAAGGGTGACATCGAGCACATTCCGCTCCCCGACGCGTCGGTGGACGTGATCATCTCGAACTGCGTCATCAACCTTGCGGCCGACAAGCGCCGGGTGCTCACCGAGTCGTTCCGTGTGCTGAAGCCCGGCGGTCGCTTCGCCGTGTCGGACGTCGTGGTGCGTGGCGAGCTGCCCGCGGCCGTGCGCCGTTCCATGGAGCTTTGGGTCGGGTGCGTGGCCGGGGCCCTCGAGGAGCAGGAGTTCATCGCCCTGCTCGGGGCGACCGGCTTCGAGGGCGTCGCGATCGAGCCGACGCGGATCTACGCATTCGAGGACGCGCGCACCTTCCTCGCCGACGCGGGACTCGAAACAGAGGTCCTGGCGCGGAAGGTGGACGGCTGCGTGATGGGCGCGTTCGTGCGGGCCCGCAAGCCCGCCGCCCGGACGGAGTGAGCGATGGCCGCCTCCGCGAAGCCGCTGCGCCTGCTGTTCCTCTGCACCGGGAACTCGGCCCGCAGCCAGATGGCCGAGGCGATCCTGAACCACAAGGCGGGGGGGCGGATCCGGGCCGAAAGCGCCGGCTCCCGCCCGGCTCCGCGCGTCAACCCGCTCGCCACCGAGACGCTCGCGCGCTACGGCATCCAATGGGCCGGCCGGCCGCCTCGCAGCACCGAAGGACTGGACCGGGAGCCGTGGAATCTCGTGATCACGGTGTGCGACAAGGCCAAGGAGTCGTGCCCGATCTTCCCGGGGCAGCCGGTACTCGCGCACTGGGGGATGCCCGATCCCGCGGAGGTCCACGGTGAAGACGCGGCTCGGCGCGCCTTTCAGGACACGTTCGTGCTCCTCACCCGGCGCATAGACCTCTTGCTCGCGCTGCCGATGGAAAGTTTGACGCGACTGGCGCTCGAAGCCCGGGTCCGCGCCATCGGCGCCACGCCGACGCTGTATCCCGCTACCCCGTCCGCGTGAAGCGAAACAGCTCGGTGCGCGCCTGGCCGCCCTCGGTCCACGTCCACTCCTGCGTGAAGTGGTCGCGATCCGTGATGGTGACGGCCAGATGGTGCATGTGACCGGTCGCGGGGGTGGCGAGATTCGTGGCGCCGACGTAGTCGAAGGAGAACCGCTTGGCCGGACCGGTGAGCGGCTGCGTCCGCATCTGCGGCTGATTGCCGGCGCTGCAGAAGTGCGTGACGGCCAGTCGGTCGCCGTCAGGCGTGTAGACCGTGATCATCTCGGGCTCGTCGCCCGTCTGGAGCCGCTCGAGCAAGGCGGTGCCACCCGAGACCAGACGGAACGAGACGCGCGAGGTCTTGCCGCCGGAGGTCTGCCCTTCCCAATCACCGACCAGGAGCTGCAGCTGCTCGAACCCTTGGGACGGCGGCATCGCGTGCGGCGCCTGCGCGGCGGCGGTAGCGGCCAGGCAAACGGTGGCGACGGCCGCTGCGACGACTGCGAGCGTGGTGTTCATCGTTTTCGCCTCCAAATGGATTAGCGCGAGCCCATCGCGGGCAGATGGCGTTCCAGCGCGTCGAAGCAGGCGTTCCAGCCGGTGCTGTCCTCGTCGCGCCGTTTCACGGTGGGGAAGGGCTCCTGTGTGAGCAGGATCTCGGTCGACTCGCCTCGTGCGAAGAGCACGACCGTCACGAGCGTTTCGCCAAGACTGGTCACCTGGCCGGGATCGGGATGCACCCGCTCCCATGCCCAGGTGAACGCGATGCGCTCCGGAGGGGTTACCTCGCGATACGTCCCGAACAGCAGGTACCGTTCGCCCGAATTCCGCATCGTCACTTCCATCCGATAACGGCCGCCGGGACGGGCGTCGAGCTCGAGATAGCGGACCTCGGTCGCGTCGCCGTCATGGCACATCCAGCGTTCTAGCGCTTCCCGCTCGACCCACGCCCGGAAGACCCGCTCGCGCGGCGCCGCGAACGTGCGCCGGAGCTCGAGCCGGAACGTCGGGCCTTGCTGTGTCGGGACCACGGTCGGGTTTCCTTTCGATCGGCGGATTCCAGGTACTGCGCGAGGGCATCGAACCGGCC
>JBOHSO010000203.1:0-3544 GCA_050921685.1 Gemmatimonadales bacterium | reverse complement strand
CCCCACGACTCCGGCCGCGATGGCGTGCTGCAGGTTGCCGTACCGTTCGGTCTGGGCGACGCGGTCCGCGAACAGCGGCGGAGGTGATGTGAGTGCCCGGGGCGAGCCAGGCGGCCCGGATGAGCGGGGTGGTGCTCGAGGTGACGGAGACGATGAGCCGGTGCGACCGGACCTCGGCTTCGAGCGCCGGCGCGACCCGGGTCGCCACCGCGCCGCCGAGCTCCGCGGCAAGGGCCTCAGCCCGCTCCGGGGTGCGGTTCCAGATCGTGAGCAGAGCGATCGGCCGCTGGGCGAGGATCGCCCGGGCCGTGAGTCGCGCGAGCCCTCCGGCGCCGACCAGGAGCGCCTCGCGCGCGTCGGCCGGCGCCAGGTACTTGAGCGTCAGGGCGATCGCCGCGGCGGTACGTAGGGCAGTGAGGTAGCCGTGCTCCTCGAGCAGCAGCGCCGGCGTGCCGGTGTGCGCGTCGAGCAGCAGGAACATGCCGTCTCCCGACGGCAGCCCGCGCTCGCGGTTCGCCGGGAAGCCGGTCGCCACCTTGATCACGATGAACCGTGCGCCCGCCAGGTGCGCTCCCTTGACGTGCACCTCCGCGATAGGCCGCGCGAGCTCGACGACCATCGGCTCGGGGAGCGTCGCCTGTCCCAGCGCGAGGGCCCGAAAGCCACGCTCCACCGCCGCGATAGCCGCGGCCATCGAGACGCGATCCCGGAATTCCTCCAGCGGGACGACGCGCACCCGTTACGCTCCGAACGCGTGCCGCAGGCCGGCGGCCGCGGCGGCGAGCGCCTGGTGCAACTCCGCCGACTCGTTGCCGTACCCGAATCGCAGGTACCCCGGCGTCCCGAAATGCTCGCCGGGAACGAGCAACACGCTCTGCTCGGCGCGGACCCGCTCGACCAGCGTCTCCCCGTCGATCCCGTCACGGTAGCGGACGAAGCAGATCGCGCCCGCTTGCGGCGGCACCCAGGAGAAGGTGTCGCCGAACGTGCGCAACCAGTCTTCGAGCACCGGAAAGTTTTCCCGCAGAATGGCGCAGGTGCGCGCCAGCAGCCGCTCGCGCACCGCCGGTTGGAGCGCGATGCTCGCCAGATAATCGGTGGTGCCCGACGGGCCGATGGTGGTGTAGTCGTGGCGCGCCCAGCACTCCGCCACGAAATCGGGCGGCCCGACGAGCCAGCCGATCCGCAGCCCGGGGAGCCCGTACGCCTTGGACAACCCGGATACGCAAATCAGCCGGTCATAGCTCCCCCAGAACGACAGGGTGGTGCGTCCGTCCCGCTCGGCGCCCGTGTACACCTCGTCGGCCAACAGCCACGCCCCGACCTCCGCCGTGCGCTCCAGGATCACACGACGCGCCGGCTCGGTGAGGATGTGTCCGGTGGGATTGTGCGGGTTCGTCACCACCACGAGCTTCGTTCCCGGCGCGATCGCCGCGCGGATCTCATCGGGATCCGGTGCCCATCCGTGCCGCTCGTGCAGCATGACCCCGCGAACCAGGGCGCCGAGGTTCTGCACGTGTCCCCAGAGCTGCAGGTAGTTGGGCAGCAGCATCGCCACCGCGTCTCCCGGCTCGACCAGCCGCAACGCGGCGATGTAGTTCGCTTCGGCGCTGCCGGTGGTGACCAGCACCTGGTCGGGCGACGCGCCTGGATAGAGCGCCGCGATGCGCTCGCGCAGGGGAGCCGTGCCGTTCGACTGGCTGTAGCCCAGCCGCACGTCCAGCAGCGGATCGGGCTCCGCGCCCGCCAGCGCCAGCAGCTCCCCCACGCGGAGCGGATGCACGCCGGACTCCGATAAGTTGAAGCGCACCCGGTTTTCCCAGGTGCTCTGCCAGCGCTCGAGATCGAAGCGGACGAACCGCATCAGGTGTCGGCCGTCAGCGACGCGATGTCCGCCGGTCGCTCCAGCCAGTAGTCTGGATCGAGATCCTCGAGATGGGCCCGGTCGAACGGTCCCCACAGAACGGCGGCGGTTTTCACCCCCGCGGCGCGGCCGCACTCGAGGTCGTGGCGCGAATCTCCGATGAACACGGCTTCCGCTGCGGGCCGGTCGAGCCGCTGCAGCGCGAGCAGGACCGGCTCGGGATGCGGCTTCGGGTGCGTCACGTCGTCGGCGCCGATGACGACCGCGAACGCATCCTCGATCCCGGCGAGGCGCAGGCCTTTGAGTGCGCCGCCGCGCATCTTGCTGGTTACGAGACCGAGTGACTTTCCGGCGTCGCGCAAGCGACGCACTTCCGACACGATCCCGTCGTAGGGCCGGACCAGATCGTCGTGGTGAGCGAGGTTGTACTCGCGGTACGTGGCGACCATGGCCTGGATCTCGCTCGCATCGTCGGACCAGCGGCGGAACTGCACCCACAGCGGCGTGCCGAGCCCTTCCATCCAGACGTCATCGGGCGGCTCCATGCCACGGTGCGCGCGCATCGTATGGCGATACGACCGCAGGATCAGCTCGATCGAGTCGATCAGGGTGCCGTCGAGATCGAACAGCAACGTGGAGAGCGCCACGCCCCTTCCGCTACTGGCGGCCGCTACGCCTGAACCAGGCGCAGTCCGGCGCGAGGGGACAGATGTCGCAGCGCGGGGTCGTCCGGCAGATGTCCTGGCCGTGGCGGCGTAGCAGCTGGTGCGTTTGAATGAGCCAGTTGTAGTCTCGCGACAGCTCGGGCGTGACCGCGTCGCCGACCTGCCGGTAGGCTGCCGCCGCGCTGCCGCCCGGCTTGCCGTACCCCAGGCGCTGCAGTACGCGTACGCCGTTCGCCTCGGGCGACAGCGTCGCCTGGGTCCGGCAGAACAGCAGGATGCGGTCCGCTCCCGCCTCGCCGATGCCCTTGAAACGCCGCAGGAGCTTTTTCGCCTCCGCCGGCGACTCGCGGACCAGCGTCCGCACGCGTGCGAGCCCGATATCGATCATCAACTCCGCCGCCTCCCGCAGCCGCGCCAGGCGGGCGCTCGCGTTGGGGCCGCCCGGCTCGAGCAAGTCCAGCATCTTCGGCCTGGGGGTCCGGAGGATCGCCTGCGGTGTCGTGCCGATTTTCTGCCGCAGCGTGCGGAATACCAGGGCCCGCTGCTCGTCGTCGGGGACGCTGGCAACTTGCTCCCAGATGATCCATTCGAACGGTCCACTCGGGATGGGTCGCTTGGGACGACCGTAGAGAACGCGGAGGCGGTCGACGTAGACTCGTAGCGGCAGGGTGGGGTGTCGCATCGGACACTAAAAGTGTCCTCGAACCCCGAAACGGGACAACCCGCCGCGGCGTCGGCCGGCCGGACCGGCGCCCGAGCCGTTCGAGCTTCATCAGGCAGGGATGGGTTTTTGGGGACTTCGGACGTTTAGGGCGCGGCGCCAGCTGCCGCCCCCCGCCGGCCGTCGACCAGCACCACCGCCGCAACCAGCTCGGGTGTGGGTGGGTCCGCGTCCCTGTGCAGCGGCGGGAGCAGCTCGTGCCACGCCAGGAGATCGCGCGCGTCGAGCGCGGCGCGGCGGGCGAGCAGATCCTCGAGAAGCAGCTCTTCGCCGGCGGTGAGGCCGGCGGAGAGC
>JBOHSO010000202.1:0-7009 GCA_050921685.1 Gemmatimonadales bacterium | reverse complement strand
TAGTCGATGAGCGGCGTCCCGTGCAGCCACTGGCCGAACAGCCACCCCAGGTCCTGGCCCGAGACCTCTTCGCACACCGCCCGGAACGCCGCCTCGTCGACGTGTTTCAGCTTCCAGCGCTGGTAATAGGTGCGCAGGATGCGGCGCATGACCTCGTCGCCCACCACGTAGCGCAGCTGCTCGTAGAACAGGTGCGCCTTGTCGTAAATCATCGCGCCGTAGGTGGGGAAATCGCGATAGCGCTCGCTCACCATGGAGACCGGCTCGCTCCAGCGGTCCAAATCGAGCTGCACGATCTCGGCCTCGAGCCCGGGATAGGCCGGGCCGTCTCCGTGCGTCTCGGCGTACCAGGCGGTCTGGAAGCTCGTGAATCCCTCGTCGAGCCAGCCTTCGCGCCACTCGTTGTTGGCCAGCACCCCCATGGTGTAGTTGTGCCCGACCTCGTGCAGGATCAGGCCGAGGGACGCGCTGCCGTCCATCACCATCATGGGGAATTCGGTGCCGCCGCCCTCGATGCGGTGCACGTTGGTGAGCTGCGGCCAGGGGAACGGCCCGAACAGCGTGTCGAGCCAGGCGAGCGCCACTTCGGTGCGCCGCGCTGCGATGCCGTTGCCCCACGTGTCCCGATCGCCGGGCAGATACAGAACGCGCACCCGAACGGCCCCGTAGCCGCCCTGCTCGTAGACGTACTCGGGGTTGAGCGAGAACGCGAAATGGTGCACCTGCTCGGCGCGGAACCGTACGGCTTTGCGGCCCGGCGCGGCGGCCGGGCAGTCGTTCGGCACCGCTCCGTACACGGTGCGCTGGTAGTCGACCGGCTGATCGGGGGTCGCGCGGGCGCGTTCCCACCCGGGGTCGCCGCACACGGGGACGCCGGTCGCGCCGATCACCTGGTCCTGGGCGAGGTCCAAGGTCACGTCGTAGGTCGCGAATTCGCCGTAGAACTCCCCCGCCGGATACAGCGGGTGGGCTTCCCAGCCGTAGCGGTCGTACACGACGACCTTCGGATACCACTGCGCGAAGTCGAAGCGACGGCCCGCCCGTCCCTGGCGACGCGGCAGCGTGGAAGGCCGGGCCTGCCATTCGACCTCGAGGAGCAACGAGTCGCCCGGCGCGAGCGGCCGCGGGAGCCGCCAGTGAGCGATCGTCGAATCCGGTGCGAAGGGGTAGTCGGGCGCCGCCGTCACGCCTCCGATACGCGCGGCGGTGATCCGCTCGAACGCGTGATCGGGGTCCCGCAGCCGCTGGAAGCGCACTCGCCCCTCGGCCGAATCGGTTTCGCTCCACCGCGATCCCGGACGAAACGCATTGAGGTACTGATGGACGTAGAACTCCGACAGCGTGTCGGGCGAACGATTCACGTAGCTGATGCGCGCCTGGCCGGTGAGCACTCCCGTCGGCTCGTCCAGTGACGCGGCGATCCGGTAGGCGACCTGCTGCTGCCAGACGCGAGTGGTATCGCCGGGACCGAGCAGCGCGAGCAGGAGCAGCATGGGACCGTCAAGCTACATCGGGCGACCGGGCGCGGGGAGCCTCGCGCGCGTTTTCGGAGCGGCCGCCGCGTGATTCGGACGACACTCCGCTCGGTGGGTGCAGTCAGGTTGTGGACCCCGGCGCCGGGTGCGCCGGACCCACCCTGACAAGGAGTGACTGATGCATCGAACCCGCACCCACCTCACCCTCGGCCTGGCACTGGCGACCGCCGTGGCCTGCTCCGACCGCCCACAGCCGACGGCCGTCGTCGTCGACCGGCCCGAGGCGACGGTCGCCACACCGCCCGGCGGCTCGCCACGGCGGCCCGACCGGCTCGCGTACCTGTTCGCCCGCGCACTCCGCAGCCCGGCGTTCCGGGCCTACCTCAAGGCGCAGCTCGACGCGTCCCCCTATCCCGAGAACAAGATTCAGCTGCAAGGATTTCTTCCCGCCAACGGCCGGCGTGCCCTCCGGCACCTGGCCGAGGAAAGCGGGACGTCGGATGCGGAGGTTTCGCGGGAGGCCGCGGCCGGGATCCGGCTCGAGGTGTATCTGCCCGTGCCGAGCCACCGCGCAGCCTGGACGGGTGACGAGAACGTACTCGTGGCCACCGCGCTACAGGACCGCGAGGCGCCGGTCGCCTTCGACCCGGCGGGTCGCCGCCGGGTGCTTGATTCCTCCTCGCCTCCAGCGATCCCGGTCATCGCCATCGTCCCGGAAGAGACGAACTTCGCCAACCCTCCCGCGCGGGTGGACTGTCTCGTGAATTGCGGCGGTGGTGGCGGGGGCGGCGGCACGTCGAATCCCGCCGGGCTGTACCTCACGAGGACCCATTTTGACGACGATTATGAGAGTTGGTTGAAGGGCAAACCCGAGTATGAGATCCATATCCTGGGCCAGCTCGGGACAACGGATTCGCTCACGGACTACCAGTGCGCCGGAGCGGATGCAGGCGGTCCCTACGCGTTCGACCAGAACAATCGGGACTGGAGCGGCAACGTGCTGCTGTTCAGCCAGACGCAGATCAACACCTACAAGGCGGCCCACCCTGGACAGGCGATGCGGGTCTTTGCGCTCGAGGACGACGATACGCCGTGCGGGCTGCGGGTGAACAAGGACGATTTCAACCGCCTGATTCGCATCGTCGACAGCATCTACAATCGTCGGACCGGCGGGCGGGACACGACGATCAGCGTGGCGAAGTACTGGAGAGCGGCCAACGTCGCCCGCAACATCATCGCGCTCATCGCCTCGATCATCCGGACGAACGACGACCTGATCGGCAACGGCGTCGAGGACGCGATCGTGGGATCGTTCGCGCCCGGCTTCAACTGGTTCGTGAAGGGTCAGAACAACATCACCACCGGGTATCTGAATCTGGTGATGCGATGATGCGCACGGCGACACTCCGCACATCGGCCACCTGGCTGCTGGTCGGCTGTGTCGCGGCGCCGATGGCCGAAGCGCAATGGGGCGTCTCGCTCGAAGCTCGGCGGGTCGTATTCGGCGGTACGTCAGTCGACACGACGGCCGGCAACGACCGGCAATCGTTCCGGCCGACCGCTTCGATGGTCTACGGCCTCCGACTGGACCGTCGCGTGGGACGCACGAGCGTCGCCCTGGCGGCACGGCTCGCAACCGCAGGACTGGTCCTCAGGCGAGCCGATGCCTTTGCCGGGCTCAGCGGAGAGTTCCTCGTCTTCGAGGCTGCGCCGGAAGCCGTCTACCGCTTGGCCACGACGCGCAGCGGCGCGCGGCTCCACGCTTACGCCGGCCCGGTGATCGGCCTGTGGTTGTTCGGCGGAGAGAACGCGAGAGCGGTGCCGGGAGCGGCGGCCGGGCTGATCGGCGAGTTTGGCCTCACCGGGCGTCTGACGCTCTGGCTCCGGGGAGGAGGAGCACTGACGCGATCGGTGTTCGAGCGCGCCGAGCTCCCACCCGAATTCTTGCTGCGCGCCACCCGCCGCGGCGAGATCGCGATCGGTCTGCGCTACGGTCGCTGAACGCGAAAGCGGCCCGGGCTGATCCTCGGGCCGCTTTTCGTACCGCATCACGACGTCCGCTCGAGCCGGCCTATTCCCCCGTCAGCATGCGCCGCCGCAGCACCGCCAGCCGCCGCTTGAGCGAGCCGTCGAACACCCGGTCGCCGACCCGCACCACCACCCCGCCCAGGATCCCGGCGTCGGACCGGAAATGCGCCCGGACCTCCTTGCCCAGCACGGTGGTGAGGCGCTCCACGATCTGCCGCTGCAGCACGTCGTCGAGCGCCGCGGACAGCGTCACCCCCGCATGCACCCGGTTCTGCTGGAGGTCGAGCAGCGCCTGGTACTGCTGGGCAATCTCCGACAGCAGCCCCTGGCGGCCGCGGCGCACCACTGCCTGCAGGAAGCGCACGAACGGCGGGGCCGCCGCTCCCTCGAGCGCCTCCGCCAGCAGCCGGGCCTTGAGGCTCTTGGCGACCCGGGGCGACTCGAGCACCACGGCGATGCGCTCGTCGGCCGCCACGGCCCCCGCTACCGCGTCCATCAGCTGGCCGAACCGCTCGACCTGCGCCGTCCCCTCGGCCGCGGCGAACAATGCCTCGGCATAGTTCCGCGCGATCGTTTCGTTCTTCAATGGCGCGGCTCGAGGCTCGCCAGGTATTCCAGCACCAGGCGGCGGTTCGCGTCGTTGTCGAGGTTGGACTCGACCAGCTTGGACGCGGCGGCAATGGAGAGGTCGACCGCCTCGCGCCGCAGCGCCAGGATCGCCTTCTCCTTCTCCGCCTCGATGTCGCGTCGCGCCCGCTCGAGCAGCTGCTCCTGCTCCTCGCGGGCCCGGGCGAGCAGCTGCTCGCGCTCCTTCTGCGCCACGGCCTTGGCCTTGGCCACGATCTCTTGGGCCTCGGCGAGGGCGCGGCCCAGCGCCTGCTTGTGCTCCGCGAGCAGCCGGACCGCCTCGGCGTTCGCCTTCTCAGCGTCGGCCAATTGCCTGGCGATCCGGGCCTCGCGCTCCTCCACGGACTTGAGAATCGACGGCCAGCCGAACCGCCATAGCACGACCAGCAGGGCGCCGAACACGACCAGCGTCCAGATGATCAGCCCCCCTTCGATCGTGAAGGGGCCTTTGCTCGCGCCGCCGTGGCCCTCCTGCAACGCCAGCAGCAGGACGGGCATCAGAGCAGCTTGAAGAGCAGCGCGAACACGAGGGCCGCGAGCGTCGCGCCCTCGATGAGCGCGGCGGTGAGGATCATCGCGCCCCGGATGTCGCCGGACGCCTGCGGTTGCCGCGCGATCGCCTCGACCGCTTGACCGCCGATGCGGCCGATGCCGAGCCCCGCACCGATGATCGCGAGCCCGAGGCCGATGCCCGCGCCGAGCAGCGCGTTGGTGTTGAGGGCGACCGTCGCGTCCGCAGGAGCCTGAAGCAGCAGCAGCATGTTCACCATGTCAGTCCTCAGGGTAAGAGGTCTCAGTCTCAGCCACGTCGTCGCGTCGCTCGACGGTCAGTGCTCGTGCCGCATCATGCCGATGAAGACCGACGTCAAGAGCGCGAAGATATACGCCTGCAGAAACGCCACCAGCAGCTCCAGCAGCATCATGAACAGGGTGAACGCCACCGCGCCCAGCGTCACGCCGACCACGATCGCCGGGCCCGCCGTCCCGAACACGAAAATCAGCCCGAGCAGCGCGAGGATGACGAAGTGGCCCGCGGTCATGTTGGCGAACAACCGCAGTGTCAGGGCGAACGGCTTCACGAGCTTCCCGATCAGCTCGACCGGGGTCATGAGCAGCGCCATGAGCACCGCGCCCAGGCCCGTCATGCCGGGCGGCACCATCACGATCGTCTTGAGGTAGCCCCTCGGGCCCAGCGCCACCATCCCCGAGATCTCGATCACCACGAAGGCGGTGAGCGCGAGCCCGGCGGTCACGGCGATGTTGCCGGTGGCGGCGGCACCCCACGGGACGAGGCCCAGCAGGTTGCAGTACAGGATGAAGAAAAACAGCGTGAGGATGTAGGGCGCGAACTTCTCGCCGCCGTGGCCGATGTTCGCCGCGGCGACGTCGTTGCGCACGAACAGCACCACCGCCTCGATCGCCCCGCCGAACCCTCGCGGCGCCTTGCCTTCCCGATGGCGGCGCTGGACCTGGCGGCCCGCCGTCCAGATCGTGACGAAGACGAGCACCGCGGCCAGCAGCATGAAGACGACGTGCTTCGTCGGCGAGACGTCGATGCCGAACAGGTGCCAGCCGGTCGGCAGCGGGATCTCGAACCCGAACGGCAGCTCCACCACGTGGCTGTCGGACGTGTGGTGCAGGATCATGCCGCCGATGTCGGGCGCTTGCGTCATCGCAGAAACCTGGTCTCCAGGAAGAGCAGCGGCAACAGCACGCCGAGGAACCCGAGCGCGGTTTCGAGCAGCGGCAGCGCCGCGCGGTGCGTCGCCGCGATCGCGAGCAGCATTCCGAGCGCCAGCGCCCGGATCCCCATGCCCGCGTACCACCGAGCCATGAACTCCGGTTGGGACGCCTGCATGACCGGACGCAACAGAGCGACCGCCACGAGCTGCGCCAGTGTGGCCACCCCGCCGCCGATCGCCGCCCCCCGGCCCCCGAGTCCCGCCGCCGCCGCGATCAGGGCGGTGCCCAGCACCAAGAACAGCAGCAGCGGCCTCACGCCGACCCCTTGCCGCTTCCCCCCGGCCGTTTCCCGGCCTCCGTATCGCGCTTCACGCGGTAGTAGATGTGCATGAATCCCGCGAAGCCGCCCAGGAACGCCCCCACAAGGAACACGAGCGGCCGGGTGTGCAGCCAGCCATCCACCACCCACCCCACTGCCCCGAACAGCAGGATCGCGAACGCGAAGGTGAAGCCGACGGCCACGTACTCGTAGCCCTGACCGAAACTCTTGGCGGGGTTGTTCTTGTCATCGAGTGGCATCGGCCGGGCGAAAACTACGCGCTTGTGAAATTTTTCGCAAGCAAACCGATGACCATGCAACCTTTTGTGGCACTTGGGAGTACGATGTGATATGCTTCCCGACTCATGACCACGACCCCCCGCCCCACGTCCCCCTCCCACGGTGATGTCGAGCTGCTCGAGATGCTGGCGGCGGCGCGCGGCGCACTGCTCACGCAGGTGGGCCAGCGCATCGTGGGACAGCAGGAGGTCCTGGACGGCATCCTCACCGCCGTCTTCTCGGGCGGCCACGCGTTGCTCGTCGGCGTGCCGGGGCTCGCCAAGACCCTGATGGTTCAGACGGTGGCCGAGGCGCTGGAGCTCAGGTTCTCCCGCATCCAGTTCACCCCGGACCTCATGCCGTCCGACATCACCGGCACCGAGATCATCGAGGAGGACGTCTCGACCGGCAAGCGCGCGTTCCGGTTCGTGCGCGGGCCGGTGTTTGCCAACATCGTGCTGGCCGACGAGGTCAACCGCACTCCGCCCAAGACCCAGGCGGCGTTGCTGCAGGCGATGCAGGAGCACCAGGTGACGGCGGCAGGACAGACACACGCGTTGCCCGCCCCGTTCTTCGTGCTGGCGACGCAGAACCCGAT
>JBOHSO010000201.1:0-4356 GCA_050921685.1 Gemmatimonadales bacterium | reverse complement strand
CTGCTGGACCATGGCATGATCGACGCCGTCGTGCCGCGCAGCGAGCTGCGCGGGACCACCGCGCAGCTGCTGCGACACATGGCCGGCCGGGCGCCGGCGGAGGCGGGCGACTGAACCGGTTGTCCTTCGCGGACGCCTGCCGTTTCTTATTTCCCCGACAAGCCGGCCGCATCAAGTGGAGCCTCGACCCTACCTTGGAGCTGCTCGAGGCGATCGGTCATCCCGAGCGCCAGTTCGCCTCTATCCACGTCGGCGGCACGAACGGCAAGGGCTCCACCTGCGCCTTTCTCGCGGCCGCATTGCGGGCGCGCGGCTTTCGCGTGGGGATGTATACGTCGCCGCACCTGGTGTCGGTGTGCGAGCGGGTGCTGGTTGACGACGAGCCGATCAGCCGGGACGCGTTCGCGGAGTGGACTGCGGTCCTCGAACCTCACATCGAGCGCACGGAAGCGAGTTTCTTTGAGGCGATGACCGCCATCGCCTTCGCGGACCTCGCCTCCCGAAACGTGGACGTCTCCGTGATCGAGGTGGGCCTGGGAGGCCGGCTGGACAGCACGAACGTGATCACGCCGCTCGCGAGTGTGGTGACGAAGATCGCCTTGGAGCATGCCGACTATCTCGGGGACGATCTTCCGGCCATCGCGCGGGAGAAGGCCGGGATCGCGAAGCCGGGCGTACCGTTCGTCACGGGTGAGCAGGATCCCGTGGTGCGGCAGGTCCTGGTAGAGGAGGCGCAACGCCTTGGCGCTCAGCCGGTCGTGCGGGTCGGCCTCGAGCAAACGCCGCCCGACGGGCTCGTGCTGGGGCTGCGCGGCCCGCACCAGTGGCACAACGCCTGGGTGGCGCTGGGTGCGTTGAACGCCGTGCGACGGCCGTTCGGGCCGGTTGGGCCCTGGCTCCCGGCCAGTTTCGCGACCGCGCACCTCCCCGGCCGCTTCGACGTGCGCGGCCGCTGGATATTCGATGTGGCCCACAACCCCGACGGCATGGAGGTGCTGGTGGCGGCCCTGCGCGAGTTCAGGCCACCGCGACCGCTGCATGCCCTGGTGGGAATCCGCAACGACAAGGACTGGCCCGTCATGCTCGCCACGCTGCGACCGGTGGTAGACCGGCTGCTGCTCGCCGTGGCGCCGTCGGTGCCGGGGCCCCAGCGCTGGGCGGAGCACGACTTCGCCGGCGGCGATCAGGGTGATGAGCCGGTGCGCTTCGAGCCGGACTTCGACCGTGCGCTCGCGGATATCCAACACGGTGCACACACCGTCCTCGTGACCGGGTCGTTCCACACCGTTGGAGACGCGATGGCGCGCTTGCCCGGCCTCGCGCCGCTCGGCTAAATTGTTGCTATGCAAGGGAAAGCGCTTCCCGGCTTTCGCGATTTCTACCCTGACGACCTCGCCCTTCGGAACCACATCTTCGCCACCTGGCGGAGCGTCGCAACTCGTTACGGGTTCGAGGAGTACGACGGCCCGCCCCTTGAGCCGCTCGAGTTGTACACCCAGAAGAGCGGCGGGGAGATCGTCGCGCAGTTGTACGCCTTTCGCGACAAGGGCGATCGCGAGGTGGCGCTGCGGCCGGAGATGACGCCCACCCTCGCCCGCATGGTGGGGGCGCACGCGCAATCGCTGAAGAAGCCGATTCGCTGGTTCTCCATTCCCCAGCTGTTCCGCTACGAGCGGCAACAGCGGGGACGGTTGCGCGAGCACTTCCAGCTCAACATGGACCTGATCGGCGAGCCGGGGCCGCTCGCCGACGCGGAGCTGATCGCGGCGGCGATCGATGCTTCACGTGCCTTCGGCTTCGGGCCCCAGGACGTCCAGGTCCGCATCTCCGACCGCCAGGTGCTCCGCACGCTACTGCTGGGCAACGGCGTTGGGGAGGAACAGCTTCCCGCGGCGTACAGCGCGATCGACAAGAGCGAGCGGGAGCCACACGGCTCGCTGGCGCAGAAGTTGTCCACCGCCGGGCTCGGTCCGCCCGCCATCGCAGCGGTGTTCGCCATCGCGGCGCTCAAGGGGATCGAGTCGGTGGACGCCTCGCTCGGCTCGGTGCCGGGAGGACCCGAAGCGGGGGAGTGCGTGCGCGAGTGTTACCGTGCGCTCGGCGCCATGGGATTGGGCGAGTTCGTGCAGGTAGACCTGACGATCGTGCGCGGCCTCGCCTACTACACCGGGATCGTATTCGAGCTGTTCGACACGGGAGGCAACCGGCGGGCCATCTGCGGCGGCGGACGCTACGACGGGTTGCTCAAGGCACTGGGCGGCGTAGACCTGCCGGCGCTCGGGTTCGGCATGGGGGACGTCGTGCTGGGTGAAATGTTGAAAGCACGGGGGGCTACGCAGGCCAGCCACGCGCGACGACTCGACGCGTTTCTTGTGGCGGTCAGCGGCGAGGACATCGTCCCGGTGCTGCGGCTGGCCCATGAGCTGCGCGACCAAGGCCTCGCCGTGGAGTACGGCCTTCGGCTCCAGGCGATCCGCAAGCAGCTCGAGCTGGCCGTCGCGCGCGGCGCTCCCCGCGCGGTGATCATCGGACCGGACGAACGCAAGGATGGGCATGGCGTGGTTCGTGACCTGTTAGGCGGTGTGGAGGAGCGCGTGCCGCTGGCGCAGTTGAGCACCGTGCTGCGCGTAGGATGAGGCGTCTGGGGCGACCCTAGCCGGTCGCTCCACCACCCGAGAGGGACACTCCGGGACATGGCTCAGGCTCAAAAGATCACGCCCCGCGCCAAGGATTACAGCGAGTGGTACAACGACGTCATTATGCAGGCCGAGCTCGCGGACTACTCGCCGGTGCGCGGTTGCATGGTGATCCGGCCCAACGGCTATGGCATCTGGGAGCTGATGCAACGCGCCCTAGACGACATGTTCAAGGCGACGGGGCATCAGAACGCCTATTTCCCGCTGTTCATCCCCCAGAGCTTTCTCGCCAAGGAAGCGGAGCACGTCGAGGGCTTCGCCAAGGAAGTCGCCATCGTCACCCACACGCGACTTAAGGCGACCGGCAAGACCGGCGCCGGCGCCGTGACGCTCGATCCGGCCTCGGCGCTCGAGGAGCCGCTGGTGGTGCGGCCGACGTCGGAAACCCTCATCTATGCGATGTTCGCGAAGTGGATCCAGAGCTATCGCGACCTGCCGCTGTTGCTCAATCAGTGGTGCAACGTCGTACGCTGGGAGCTGCGCACGCGCCTCTTCCTGCGCACTACGGAGTTTCTGTGGCAGGAAGGCCATACGGCGCACGTCGACGAAGCGGACGCCGAGCGAGAAGCCCGGCTCATTCTCGGGATCTACCGGACGTTCGCGGAGGAGTGGATGGCGATGCCCGTCATCACGGGGGTCAAGACGGACAGCGAGCGGTTCGCAGGAGCCCTGCGCACCTATGCGATCGAAGCCCTGATGCAGGATCGCAAAGCGCTCCAGGCAGGGACGTCGCATAACCTCGGCCAGAATTTCGCCAAGGCGTTCGATGTGAAATATCAAACCGCGGCCGGCGGCCTCGAGCACGTGTGGAGCACGTCGTGGGGGGTGACGACGCGCCTGATCGGTGGCCTGATCATGACCCACTCCGACGACAACGGCTTGATCTGCCCCCCGCGGCTCGCCCCCATCCAAGTGGTGATCGTGCCGATCTGGAAGACCGACGACGAGCGCGCCCAGGTGTCGGGCGTGGGGGAACAGGTGGAGCGCGAGCTGAAGGCGGCCGGCCTGCGGGTGATCCTGGACGCCCGCGACACCATGAAGCCCGGGGCGAAGTATTTCGAGTGGGAGGCGCGCGGCGTGCCCCTCCGCTTCGAGCTTGGCCCCCGCGACGTGGCGGCCGGGCAGGTGATGGCTGCGCGGCGTACCGGCGGCAAGGCGCCCCAGCCGCTCGTGGGGCTTGCGGCGACGGCGACGACGGCGCTGAACGAGATCCAGGCAGCCCTGTTCGTGGCGGCGCGGGAGCGGCGCGAGGCGAACTCCATTCGTGGCGTCACGAAGGAGAAGTTCATCGAGTTCATGCAGGATCAAGGAGGATTCGCCTACGGTGGCTTCTGCGGTGGGGGAGAGTGTGAAGCGGCGATCAAGGACATGACCGGGGCGACGGTCCGGGTGCTGCCCGACCCCGAGTTCCGCTCCCCGGAGGCACCCACGACCTGCATGTGGTGCGGTGCGCCCAGCGTGGCCGAGGCGGTGTGGGCGCAGGCATACTAGGGCAGAACGCCGGCGCCCACCAACGGCGCCGGTGAGCAATAGCAACGACTTAGCTCCACCCCACCGCCGGCGAGCGTAGCCCGCGACGCCCCCGTTTGACACCGTTCTGTCCCCGTTCCTGTCCGCGCACGCACACCATAAAGAGCCGGGCACCTTGACAGGATTGCAG
>JBOHSO010000200.1:0-4671 GCA_050921685.1 Gemmatimonadales bacterium | reverse complement strand
GGCGCTCGACCTGGTGCTCTCCCGGCCGGTGGATGCGCAGGCGTTCGTATCGTTCCGGCGGCTCGACGTCTGGCGGCTCACCGACGTGGTGCTCGGCCTCGCGCTGGCGGGATACGCGGTGGTGCAGCTGGGGCGCACGCCGTCCCCGATTCAACTGGTCGCGTTCGGCGTCGCGCTCGCCTCCGCCACGGTCGTCGTGTACGCGATCTGGGTGGCGCTGATGAGCCTCGCGTTCTGGTTCGTGTCGGTCGAGAATCTGTCGGTATTGTTCGACGCGGTGTTCGAAGGTGCGCGCTACCCGGTGTCCGCCTACCCCGGCGCGCTGCGGTTCGTATTCGTGTACCTGCTGCCCATCGCCTGGACGACGACGATTCCCGCCTCGGCGCTCACCGGCCGCATGAGACCCGTGGCGGCGCTCGGAGCGGCGGCGGTGGGCGCGGTCGTGCTGATGCTGACGCGATGGTTGTGGCGAGCCGCGTTGCGGCGCTATACGGGGGCGAGCGGGTAGGGACTACGGCGAGCCACTCGGCAGCGCCCTCATAGCGACCGGCGGGTGCGAGGCTGTGCGTTCGCGGCAGGCGCGAGTCTCGCGGACGCGGCCGTGGCGCTGGAGAATACCTCGTCGGAGACCTGCACGTTGTCGATGATCCATCCACGGAACCCGTTGTACAACTGATCCACCGTGGTGAAGGCGAAGCCGATGCGAACGGTCTGACCACGAAACGCGCTCAGATCCACGAACACCGGACGCCAGACCGGTGCGCGGTTGAAGCCGGCAGAGGTGTACGGAGTGGCGGAGCGCGGAAAGAACGTGGGGTCTTCGAACGGGTTGAGTCTCCCCAGCTCAGTGGTAATTCCTGTCGCCTCATCCTGGACCTGGATCGACATGATGTCGAAGCCGTTTTCGTTTGGGTTCTGGCTTTCGATCTCGAACCACGTATCGAACCGGAGCGTGGCTCGTTGAGACGTGGCTGGAATCGCGAACGCAGGTGAAAGGACCGTCCCTTCGTTCGGCACCTGGGAAGTCCCACCTGACTTCTCAGTGTCGTTCGGGTCCTGCTGGCCAAGGAAGTTGCCGCTGGCTGGCTCGCCGTACCAGAGTGCGAACGTGCCGGCGGCGGGGGCGGGAAGGCTGCCGCCGGAGGAATCGTCGGGAGCCAGATCGACGTACGTAGGATTCGCCGAGTTCCGGAGCCCGAGCAGCCGATTCTGGTTCCAGAAACCCGATGCAGTCCAGGCCATACCGGACTCGAACCCGTCGGTGAAGAACACCGTGACCGGCACCCCTGCACCAAGCCGCAAATCGAGGTTTGTCACGGTCTGGTTCTGGACCAGCGTCACGGTGCGGGACGCGGAGGCACGGCTTGCAGCGGAGACTTCAACCACGAAGGACGTGATGGGAGCGCCGTTGACATCGTCTAGCACAATTCCGATGAGGGCGTATGTCCCATCGCTCTGGGTTACGGTGGCGCGGAATACGCCGTTGGTCTGGGAGCCACCGGAAATCGTGACCGTCGCTCCAGCGAATGGCGTACCGTTCTGATCGAAGACTCGTCCGCTCAGGCTCCCGAACCGCTGTGTGGAGGAAGTGGGTGGGAGGGCGAAGTCGGCGCGGGCGATGTCGCCTCCGGTGACGTCGATGATGCTCACATTCGCGGCCGTGTTCACGACATACCCTGCCGCGGTGGCCTCAGCCTGATACGTGCCGGGAGCAACGGCCTCGAAACGGAATGACCCATCGGCTCCGGTCGTGGCTTGTCGGTCCAACGCTCCGCCAACAGGACCGAGCCGAACCGTGGCTCCAACGATGAGGTTGTACGTGACCGCATCCCGGACCTCGCCCAGGAGGACGCCGTTGGCGACCGCCAGTAACGGGACCTCGATGGGTGCCGCGGCTCCGTCCGACGCCGACACCAGGATCGGGATCGGGCCGCCGACGTACAGCACGTCCCCGTTCGCATTGGTGAGGGTGACCGTGAGCAGGAACGGCTCGACCTGGGCCTGGAGCGGAACCCGGATTTCGACCAAGACGGAATCCTGGGCCGGCGCCAGGTCGACGGACGTGTCGACCGCGACGGTGGTGGTCTCGTTGGTGTATCGCTGGAGGAGGAAGCGGATCCGAGTCACCTGCGCGGTGGTGGCGCCGCTGGGAAGCACCGGAGCCACCGACAGGGTCGCGAAGCGGGCCGCCTGCGGTGCTGTGGCGTGTTCGCGACAGCCGCCGACGAGGAGCGCGCCCAGCGTCAGGGAAAACGAGCGGTGGATTAGACGGCGGAGGAGCGTCATGGAGTGTCCCAAATCTGGTGAGCCAAAAGTGTGCCGCCAGCCCTGCCTTTGCGCGGCCGTGCGCAACGACGTAGGTGACGCTGCTGTATCGAGTTGCCCCCGTGGAGCGGCGCGGTATATACTTGGGCCGAGCCTCCCCCTACTTCAGGTGAACCACCGCAGGTGAACCACCGCCCGACGCTGATGGTCTCCGCCCTGCTCCCCGCGCTCCTCGCCGTCGCGTGCGCGACGAGCCGAAACGTTCTGCCGGTGCGTCAGCTGGACCGGCCACCGTACTACTACAGCTACGTGAGCCGGCTACCACCGGCGGGCTCCAACATCGCTCACGTGCCGGTGCGTGCCGACCCCGGCATGGGCTTCGAGCTCTCGGCCTCCACGCTCGAGCCGTTGCTCGACGCGATGACGGAGTTCCTGGACGGCGCGAGGTGGACCAGGAGGCTCGACTCGCTCCCCCGTCCCGTCGATGAGGGGCCGCGGCTCTACGTGGGCAGCGTGGACGGCGAAGGGGCTCCCGGGCGTGACAGTGCGGAGCGGGCCGCCTACGCCGAGCTGACGATGATCGTGCAAGCGGACGAGCCCACGGAGCGATGGCGGAAGGACCTCCGGGGGATCGCCGAGTCGGCCGGAGTCGAATACGTCATCGTGGTGTACGTGGGATTGAGTCAGTACGTCATCAGGGACGCCCCGACGGAGGTCGAGCTGGGCACCGGCCATGTGGTTCGGATGAGCTGGCTCACCGCGATCGCGCACCATGCCGACGTGCTGCACCTCACCGGCGCCCTCTTGGCCAAGGACGGCCGAGTGCTGCGCGTGGGGGCGGAGGGGATACTCGCCAGAAAACCCAACGTGCTCCTGTCCCTGTTCGACGTTCGCACCAACGTGCGCACCGAAGACGTGACCGCGGTGCTGACCGACTACCGCCGGGGGGATATGCCCGGCGCGCCTCTCGCCTGGCAGGTGGCCCTCGAGCAATTGATCACGCAGCTGCTGCGCAGGCCGGTGGGACTGCGGTAGGCGCGACCGCACGTGCAGACCGTGCTCACGCTACTCCGCGCTCTGGTGTATGCCGCCGGCTTCGTGCTGTTGTGGGGCTGGCTCGCGCTCACCGTCCAGCCGCTGGACCGATCGCTCGGCGCGGCTCTGCCGGCGTGGGTGACCGGTGTCGGCTGGGTGCTGGTGGTGGCCGGCGCCGCGATTGTGCTCGCCTGCGTTGGCTGGTTCGTCGTGCGGGGCGCAGGCACGCCCGCGCCCTTCGATGCGCCGCGCCGCTTCGTGGCGCGCGGCCCCTACCGCTACGTCCGCAATCCGATGTACCTGGGCGGATGGGGCGTGCTCGCGGGGTGGGGGCTGCTGCTGCGCTCGCCCGCGATCCTGCTGCTCTCCTTCGTGATGCTCGGCGGCGCCCATCTCTTCGTCGTGTTGTACGAAGAGCCCACCTTGGAGCGACGTTTCGGGAACGAATATCAACTGTACAGAAAGGATGTGCGGCGCTGGCTGCCCCGGCTGCCGGGTGACTGACTCGCACGACGTGTGGATCGCCTACGGCACGTCGCCGAGCCCGACGCCTGCGAAGGTCGCGCGGCTCAGCCCACGCTGAGTCCGCCGCACCTCAGACTGTTCGGTTGTGGGACCGGCCGGTCCCATGACCGAACGCTGTGCGGATGAAACGGTGCCGGGTGGACTATGTAATCATCTGAGACTCAAGGGCTTACTCCCGAGTCCCTGAGGGTACGCCGTCTGCAATGCGCCACATCGAGTGGTGGTAGCGCTCTACCGGACGGCGGCAGATGGACATTCCGCGGACGCAACCAAAAACACGGCGCTGGTACGTGAAAGGCGGGATCGCTGCCGGCGCGATCCTGCTGCTCACCGTGCTCGTCTCCAGCCTCAAGCCGGCGGCGCCGCCGGTGGACCGCGACACGATCGTGGTCGACACGGTGCGCCGCGGGCCGATGGTCCGAGACGTCCGCGGCCCGGGTTCGCTGATCCCCGAGCACATTCGCTGGATTTCGTCGCTCACGCCCGCACGGGTGGAGCGCATTTTCGTCCAGGCGGGCACGCCGGTGCAGCCCGGGACCGTCCTGCTCGAGCTCGCCAATCCCGACGTGCAGATCGAGGAGCTCGAGGCGCAGCGCCAGCTCACGGCTGCCCAGGCCGATCTCGTCAATCTGCGGACTACGCTGGAGAGCCAGCGGCTGACGCAACAGGGCCTCGTCGCGACCACGCGGACCGACTACATGAAGGCGAAGCGCGACGCCGAGGTCGCGGAAACCCTGGGGGTGCGCGGCGGCGTATCGCGCAACGACGTGGACCTGGCGCGGGACCGGGCGGCGGAGCTCGAGGCGCGTTACGGCATCGAGCGGCAGCGGCTGGACCTCCTCTCAG
>JBOHSO010000199.1:0-2488 GCA_050921685.1 Gemmatimonadales bacterium | reverse complement strand
ATCTCATGTGTGTCTCCTTCAGGACGGGGTCGGCGGCGCGCAGCCTTGCCAGATCGGCGGCGCCCACTTCACCCGGCCGAATCGTCAGGCGGTGCGCGTACTCGAGCATCGCTCGGTCCATGGCCGGCAGGTTGGCGCTGCGCCAGTCATGGGTCAGGGCCTCCAGCAGGGCTGCGGTCTCGGCAGCAGGCCGACCGGCCTGTTCGAGGAGGGCGCGCAAGCCCGCCTGGTGATGTGCCACTCAGTAGTGGCAGCCGTTGGTCGCGGAAACGACCACCGCCAGCATCTCGCGCTGGATTCGTGACAGCGGGCCGGGGCGTCGCATGAGCTCCACGTACAGGTCGTAGTGCAGCCGCATCACGCGCGGGTGGAGGCCGTGCACGCGGAGGATATGGTCTTCATCAGGTACACGGTCTTCGGGCGGGATCAGCTCGTCGGGAACCAGGGGGATGCCTGCCATCAGGTGAGTGTGGCTCAGGATCGCTCCTGCGGCAAGACAGGGGGTCAGGGCCCGTTCGCCTCCCACTCGAGCTCGCCCACTTCCGCCGCGGCCTGGGCGCGGAGCATCTCGGTGTCGGCGCTCACACCCACGGCGACAATGGCCGGTGGCGCCCGGGCGAACACGCGGCGGTAATCGGCGAACGGGTCGCGGCGCTCCTGACGCCAGGACCCGTCGGCATCCTTCGTGCCCTCCAGCACGATGACCGCTCGCGTGTCTCCGGTCCAGCTGAGGAAGGCGTCTCCCCGCTCCTCCGTGTTGCCCCAGCTATAGAACAGGATCCGCTTGTCGTCGAACATGACCAGTACCCGCACCGGGCTGTCGTCCGAGTCCCGCTCGCGGAGCGCGGCCTTCGGGAGCGGCGTCGCAGTGCGCCAGCGCCAGGTGAGCGAGCCACCGCTCGGAGTCGGGCGTAGCGCGACCGCCAGCCGGTAGCTGGCGAACCCGGCGGCATTCTCGGCCTCCACCCGCAGGGCGTGCTCCGGCGTCACCCGGAAGACGGGCGGGTGGGCGTGGCGCGTGCGTTGCAGCCGCCAGCCCGGCGGCAGGCCGGGCCCCACGGGCGCCATGCCGAGGTTCGTGAGCAGTTGCAGCGCCGACAGCACGCCGCTAGCCCCGCTTCCCCGCCAGCTGCCGCAGCACGAATTCCAGGATTCCCCCATGCCGGTAATACTGCAGCTCCTGCGGGGTATCGATTCGCACCGTCGCCGTGAATTCGAGCGTGGAGCCGTCCAGCCGCGTCGCCCGCACCACGAGCTGCTTGCCGCGCGGGAATCCTTCAGACAGCACGTCGGCGAGACCGGTGAGATGATAGACCTCCTTCCCCGTCAGGCCGAGCGCTTCGGCGCCCTGCTCCGTTGCGAACTGCAGCGGGAGAATCCCCATCCCCACCAGGTTGGAGCGGTGGATCCGCTCGTAGCTCTGGGCGATCACCGCCCGCACGCCGAGCAGCCGGGGGCCCTTCGCGGCCCAGTCGCGCGAGGAGCCGGCGCCGTACTCCTTCCCCGCCAGGACCACGAGCGGCGTGCCTTCGGCTTGGTATTTCACCGAGGCATCGTAGATCGACAGCTGCTCGCCGTCGGGGAGGTGCACCGTCACCGGTCCCTCCGTGCCGGGGGCGAGCTGGTTCTTGAGGCGCACGTTGGCGAAGGTGCCGCGCACCATCACCTCATGGTTGCCGCGCCGCGCGCCGTACGAGTTGAAGTCGATCGGTTGGACCCCGTGCTCCACGAGGTATTGCCCCGCCGGGCTCATCTTCTTGATCGAGCCGGCGGGAGAGATGTGGTCGGTGGTGATGCTGTCGCCCAGCAGGGCGAGCACGCGGGCGCCCGTGATATCGCGGATCGGGCCCGGGGCGGCCGGCATGCCGTCGAAATACGGCGCCTGGCGGATGTAGGTCGAATCGGGCTCCCAGGCAAAACGGTCGCCGGCGGGCACCGGGAGCCCGCGCCAGCGCTCGTCGCCCGTGAACACCTCGCCGTACGACTTGTGGAACATCGCCGACTTGATCGAGGTGCGGGCGACCTCATCCACTTCCCGCGCGCTGGGCCATAGGTCGCGCAGGTACACCGGCTTGCCGTCCTTCCCCGTGGCGAGCGGGTCGCGCTGCAGGTCGAGATCGATGCGCCCGGCCAGCGCATACGCCACCACCAGCGGCGGAGACGCGAGGTAGTTGGCCCGCACCTCCTGTTGGATGCGACCCTCGAAATTGCGGTTCCCCGAGAGCACCGAGCACACCACCAGCTCGCCTTCCGCGATCGCCGCCGACACCGCCTCGGGGAGCGGCCCGGAATTCCCGATGCACGTGGTGCAGCCGTACCCCACGAGATGAAATCGGAGGCGCTCGAGGTAGGGCGTCAGTCCGGCTTGGTTCAAGTAGTCGGTCACCACCTTGGACCCGGGGGCAAGGCTCGTCTTCACCCAGGGGCAGGTCACGAGACCCCGCTCGACCGCCTTCTTGGCGAGCAGTCCCGCGGCGATCATCACCGA
>JBOHSO010000198.1:0-4089 GCA_050921685.1 Gemmatimonadales bacterium | reverse complement strand
GCTCGAGCACGTGGACCGGATCATCGCCCGCCGCCTGCGGCTGCCGAGCTTCCAGCGCTGGTCGCGCACGCAGCGTGCGCTCCGGGCCGCGCAACGCGAGCCGACTCATTGGGAGCTCGACGCCGGCAGCCCGCTCGTCACCTGCGCGCGACGGCTCGAGCCCGGCGACGCCGCCGTCGTGATCGGCGCGGCGGCGCTGTCCGCCGCGCTGTTCATCGCGGCGCACGATATCGAAGTGCTGCTGCTCGACCAGGACCTGGCCGCCGTCGAAGCGGCGGAAAGCCGGGCGGTCTCCGAGCAGCTCGCCGGACGCTTCCACGCGCTCGTGGTCAAGCTCGGGAGCTGGATGCCCGACGTCCCGGTGACGGTCGCCGTCCTCCACCCCACCGCACTGGCCGGCCTTCCGGCCGACACCCGCCAATCCCTCGTGATCGACCTCCAGGACCGCACCGCCCATGGAGGAGTGCACCTCCTGCTGCCCGGTCGCTCCGAGCCTCCGGTGCAGGTCATTCCGATCGGCATGGAGGGTTTGCTCGCGCTGTATTCCGCATGGCACATCGAGCGACGGCCACGTGGGCGCCGCGGCGGATTCTCCGCTACCAAGCCCCCGCGTCAATCCGACACGCAGGCGAACGTGTCTGAGTAGCCACTCCGCCCCACCAGCCAAACCATAACACGTTGTAGGACGGTACGTTATAAGGTCGCCCACTTGGCCCTCGTCTTGCCACTCCAACCAAGCGTCGTACCACCTAACAACGGCGCATCCATGACTAGCCTGCCAAACGTCCTCGACCACGAGCCACTCGGCATCATTCTGCGCGCCGGCCAGCGTGTCCCGCGCTCGGCCCGAATCTGGGCCTACTGCTGGTGCGCCGACGACTCCGAGCCAGGTGATCACGTCCACCGCCACCTTCCGGTGGATCCACACCCGGCGGGCGCGTGACGCGGGGTTGAGGTAGGGAGGTCTGCGGGGCCGGGCCAGTTCGCCCGGCCCCGCTTTGCGTTTCCGGGTATCCACCTCTAGTCTTTCCAGAACCGATGCCCACCCTCACGATCAACGGCCGGACGGTCTCGGCCTCGGACGAGCAGACCATCCTCGAGGCGGCCCGCGCGGCCGGCCTCGAGATCCCCACCTTGTGCTGGTATCCGAAGTTGTCGATCGTCGGCAACTGCCGGATCTGCCTCGTGTCGGCCGCGGGGCAACCGAAGCTGGTACCGGCGTGTGCCACCAAGGTCGCCGACGGCATGAGCGTCACGACCGAGTCACACGCCGCGGTCGAGAACCGCCGGGGTGTACTGCGGTTGCTGCTCGAGCGCTACCCGGCGGACCATCTGCGCGACGGGGGTCGCGCCGACCCGCGCAACGAGTTCGAGCGGTATGTGGTGCGCTACGGGGTGGAGCCCACCCCGGTCGTGGGCCGCGACCTGGCGCTGCGCGCGGGCGACGAGCGCCCCGGTGACCCGATGATCCGCCACGACATGACGACCTGCATCTTATGCACGCGATGCGTGCGCGCGTGCGAGGACATCCAGGTGGTCGGCGTGCTGGACGTCGGAGAGCGCGGCGAGCACACCCAGATCATCGTCGGCGCCGACGGCGACCCCGACCGGGCGGGGTGTACCTGGTGCGGGGAGTGCGTCCGGGTCTGCCCCACCGGCGCGATTTTCGAAGTGATGCCGAAGCAGCGGTTTCGGCCGGAGCAGATCCGTCGGCCTGAGCACGTGGTTCGCTCCGTGTGCCCGTACTGCGGTGTCGGCTGCCAGGTCGACCTGCACGTGGCGGAGGACCAGATCGTCCGCGTCACCTCTCCCGACATCGAGCTCGACACGCCGAACCAGGGCAGCACGTGCGTGAAGGGCCGCTTCGGCTACGACTTCCCCCAGCACCGCGACCGGCTCACCGCCCCGCTCATCCGCACGGGGTGGGTGAAGCGGGGTGGCGAGTGGAAGTGGACGGGCGGCGTCGGCGCGGATCGGCGCGGCGGCCCATGGCGCTCCATCGAGGGTGAAGGCCAGGAGACCAAGCCCGGCACCCCACCCCGTCGCACCGGCAAGTCGGTGCGCGAGCTCCCACTGCTCGACCGGATCGACGCGGACATCCGCGACCGGGGGACGACGCCGTCGAGCTGGTACGAGCCGTTCCGCGAGGCGACCTGGGAAGAAGCACTCGACCTCGTGACCCACGAGCTACTGCGCATCAAGCGGACCCGGGGCCCCAACACCCTGGCGTGCTTCTCGTCAGCGAAGTGCTCGAACGAGGAAAACTACCTGTTGATGCGCCTGTTCCGCGGGGCGCTCGGGACCAACAACGTCGATCACTGCACACGGCTTTGCCACTCGACCTCGGTAGCGGCGATGCAGCGTGCCCTGAACACCTCGGCCGCGTCCGGCTCGATGCGGGAAGTGGAGCACGACTCGGACGTCATCTTCATCGCCGGCGCGAACACGTCGGAGACCCACCCGGTATTCGGGGCCGCCTTGAAGCGCGCGCACAAGCGCGGCGCAACGCTGATCGTCGCGGACCCGAGACGGATCGAGCTGGCCGAGCGCGCGGACATCCACCTCCAGATGTTGCCGGGCACCGACGTCGCCCTCTTCTCAGCGATGCTGCACCACATCCTGGCGCAGGGCCTCGAGAACACGGCCTTCATCGCCAGCCGCACGCACGGTTTCGAGCAGGTCCGGGAGGCGGTCCGGCCCTACACTCCAGAGCGGGCCGCGACGATCACCGGCGTCCCCGCCGAGACCATCCGCCGCGCGGCCGAGCGGTATGCCAAGGGGCCCCGAACCTGCACCCTCTGGGCGATGGGGCTCACCCAGCACGCCAACGGCACCGACCTCGTGACGTCGCTGCTCAACTTGATGCTGGCCTGCGGGATGATCGGTCGTTGGGGCGCGGCCATGATGCCGGTGCGCGGCCAGAACAACGTCCAAGGCGCGTCGGACGTCGGCGCCATCCCCTTCGTCTATACCGATTACCAGCCGGTGGGCGACCCGGGCGTTCGCGAGCGATTCGCGCAGACCTGGGGAGTGGCACCGGAGACGCTGTCGCTCACCGACGGCCTGATGGTCACCGAGGTCGTCAAGCCGGAAAGCGGCGTCCGCGGCATGTACATCATGGGCGAGAACCCGATCATCTCCGACCCTGATATCGCCCACGCCGAGCATTGGTTTGGGGAGCTCGAGTTCCTCGCGGTCCAGGACCTGTTCCTCACGGAAACGGCCCGATACGCCGACGTCGTGCTGCCGGGCGCGAGCTTCGCCGAGAAGACGGGGACGTTCGTGAACACCGAGCGGCGCATCCAGCTGTCCCACCAGGCGATCCACTGCCCCGGGCAGGCGCGCGGCGATCTCGAAATCCTGCTCGACCTGTCGAACCGACTCGGCCTCGCGACCCCATTCCAGACGGCCGAGGACGTCATGCAGGAAATCGTCCGGGTGACGCCGTCCTGGGGCGGCGTCAGCTACGAGCGACTCGAAGGTGCGGGGCTCCAATACCCCGTGCCGACGGCGGACCACCCGGGCACGGCATTCCTGTTCGACGACGCATTCCCGACCGCGGATGGCAAAGCGACCTTCGTCCCGGTGCAATACACCGACCCAGTGGAGCTGCCGGACGAGCAGTTCCCGTTCATCATGAACACGGGGCGCCAGCTGTACCACTGGCACACGGGCACCATGACCCGACGCGCCACCGGCCTCGACGCCCGCGAGCCGACGCCGATCGTCGAGATCCACCCCGACGACGCCGCACGGCTCGGCGTCACCGAGGGCGACCTGGTGCGGCTCACCTCGCGCCGGAACGACATGGTCACCGCCGTCCGCGTCTCGGACCGGGTGGCGCCGAGTCAGGTGTTCGTGCCATTCCACTTCCGTGAAGCGGCGGCCAACCTGCTGACCAACCCGGTACTCGACCCGTACGCGAAAATGGCGGAGCTGAAGATCTGCGCGGTGCGCATCGAGCGGGTTGCGGTTCCGGCCCAGGTGTGAGACCACTCCAGGCAGTGTCCTAACGCTCTATGGACCTCGGCATTTCCGGCCGCGTCGCGCTGGTCTGTGGGAGCACCCGGGGCCTCGGGCGGGCGGTGG
>JBOHSO010000197.1:0-2701 GCA_050921685.1 Gemmatimonadales bacterium | reverse complement strand
CTCACTGACTTCCTCGGGCCGCTCGTCCACCAGGAGGATGAGCAGCTCGGCCGTCGGGTGCCCGACCGCGACACCCTCCGCCATCGCCTGCAGCACCGTCGTCTTCCCCGCTTTGGGCGGCGACACGATCAGGGTGCGCTGGCCGAGCCCGAGCGGGCACACGAGGTCCACGACCCGTTGGATGTCGCCCACGCGCTGGCTGGATGGCTGCGCCGTTTCGAGTCGCAGCGGCCGCGAGGGGTGGACCGCTCCCAGCTTGCCGAACTCCGGACGGTCGGCGAGCCGCTCAGGCGGCGCGCCGTTCACGGACACGACCCGGCCCTGGTCGAGCACGACGTGGTCACCGCGACGCAGTCCGGGGAGGCGAACGGGCAGGTCGCCTTTGGCGGGGAGGTAGCTGTTCGCCGCCAGGCGCAGCGCGCCGCCTTTGGGAGCGGGATCGAACCAACCGGTGCTTGGTGACAGGGAGAAACCTCGTTGGAATAGTAAGCTGTCAACCGTCAGCCGTCAGCTATCGGCATCCCCGGTGTGGGCGGCTGATCGCTCATGGCTGACAGCTATATTCCGCCTCGCATGCGTCAAACCCACATCCGCAACTTCTGCATCGTCGCCCATATCGACCACGGGAAGTCCACCCTGGCCGACCGGTTGATCGAGCTCACCGGTACGCTGGACAAGCGGCTGATGCGGGAGCAGGTCCTCGACACGATGGACCTCGAGCGCGAGCGCGGCATCACGATCAAGCTGAACGCGGTGCGGATGCACTACCATGCCCGAAACGGTCAGCTCTACGAATTGAACCTGATCGACACGCCGGGGCACGTCGATTTCACCTACGAGGTGTCGCGGAGCCTCGCCGCCTGCGAAGGAGCGATCCTGGTGGTGGATGCGTCGCAGGGCATCCAGGCGCAAACACTGTCGAACCTGTTTCTGGCGATGGACGCCGGGCTCGAGATCGTCCCGGTCTTGAACAAGATCGACCTCCCGGGAGCCGAGCCGGAGCGGCGCGCCGAGGAGCTGCGCGATCTCCTCGGGGGCAAGTCGGCGGAGATCCTGCCGATCTCGGCGAAGGAGGGCACCGGGGTGGCGGACGTGCTCGAGGCGGTGGTGCACCGGGTGCCGCCACCGCGCGGGCGACTGGACGCCCCGCTCCGGGCTCTGATCTTCGACTCCTATTACGACCGGTACCGTGGCGCGATTCCGAGCATCCGCGTCGTGGACGGGGCACTCGAGCCCGGGATGCGCGTCGCCTTCGGATCCCACAAGGAAGACGAGTACGAGGTGGACGAAGTCGGCTACCTGCAGCTCGGCCACAAGGCGGCCGAGCGTCTCGAGGCGGGCGAAGTGGGCTACGTCATCGCGAATGTGCGGGGGGTGCGCGACACGCGCCCGGGCGATACGGTGCTCGACGCCGCCCACCGCGACGTGCCGCTGCTCCCCGGCTACCGCGACATTCAGTCGATGGTGTTCGCGGGGCTCTACCCCACCAACGCCGAGCAGTACGAAGTGTTGCGCGACGCGCTGGCCAAGCTGCAGCTCAACGACGCCTCGCTGCATTACGAGCCCGAGACATCGGTGGCGCTGGGGTTCGGGTTCCGCTGCGGCTTCCTCGGCTTGCTGCATATGGAGGTGGTCCGCGAGCGGCTGGAGCGGGAATTCGACCTCGATCTGATCTCCACCGTTCCCAACGTGGAATACCACGTGTACAAGACCGACGGTGCGATGGAGCTGATCGAGAATCCGAGCCGCTTGCCGCACGGCTCTGCGTTGGACCGCATCGAGGAGCCGTACGTCAAGGCGCGGATTCTCGCTCCCTCCGAATACATCGGTGCGATCATGAAGCTCGGACAGGAGCGACGCGGCCTCTACAAGGGAATGCACTACCTCGACCCGACGCGCGTCGAATTCACGTGGGACTTTCCGCTGGCCGAAATCATTCTGGATTTCTACGATCGCCTGAAGACGGTGTCGCGGGGCTACGCCTCGCTCGACTACGAGCTGCTGGACTACCGGCCGTCGGACCTGGTGCGGCTCGACCTGCTCCTCAACGGCGAGCCCGTGGACGCGTTCAGTGTGATCATTCACCGGCACAAGGCGCACGAATGGGGCCGGAAGATCGCGGAAAAACTGAAGGAGCTGATCCCGCGCCAGCTGTTCGAGGTCGTCATTCAGGCCGCAATCGGGACTAAGGTCATCGCACGCGAATCCATCCGTCCGCTGCGCAAGAACGTGCTCGCCAAATGCTACGGCGGGGACGTCACGCGCAAGCGCAAGCTGCTCGAGAAGCAGAAAGAGGGGAAGAAGCGGATGAAGCAGGTGGGCTCGGTGGAGATTCCCCAGGAAGCGTTCCTCGCGGTCCTGCAGGTTGACTAGTCTCGTCGTGCAAACGGCGTTTCTGGGCGACGTCGTGCTGACGACGCCGCTGCTCGCCGCGTTGGCGCAGCGCCACGGGCCGCTGGACGTCGTGACGACCCCCGCCGCCGCCCCGCTCCTCGAGACGCACCCGGCCGTGCGGCGCGTGATCCCGTACGACAAGCGCGGCGCGGATCGAGGCTGGGACGGGTTGCGCCGCCTGGCCCGCAGCTTGCGTGCGGAGGGGTACGCGGTCGCGTACCTTCCCCATCGATCCCTGCGCAGCGCGGCCCTCGCCTGGCTCGCCCGCATTCCCCGGCGCGTGGGGTACCGCGATGGCTGGCGGTTC
>JBOHSO010000196.1:0-2422 GCA_050921685.1 Gemmatimonadales bacterium | reverse complement strand
GCCGTCGTGACGTCGCGCGCGGCGGCATCGGTCGCGATCCGATCGAAGGCGGGCCCGAGCCGCGGCGCAACGAGCGTCGCGATCAGGCACACGATGGTGATCACGACGACCGTCTCGGCAAGCGTGAATCCGCCTCGCATGGGCCCAAGGATGTGCGTCGGCGGGTCACGGTGCGTCATCCAATCGACGCGGCCAGGAGCGGAAAACCGCGTGGCGAGGCGCTCGGACGCGGGCTAACCCCTCGGGCCCGGACGGGCTATGTTGGAGTCCACGTTCGCATCCGGGCTCAACCGATGACCGCCGCTCCGCAGCGCGACCCCCTCCACACCTTGCGGGAGTATCGCAACCTCGCTCCATGGAACCTGCACGACTTGTCCGTGCTGGTGGGAGCCGTGCTGCAGGCTTCGGCGGTGACCCCGATCAACGCCGCGGCCCGCGCCACCCCGAGCGAGCGCACCATCCGGTTCTACGTGGCCAAGGGTCTGGTTTCGCCCCCTGAGGGCCGGGGAACGGCGGCGACGTACACCTACCGGCACTTCCTCCAGCTGCTCGGCATCAAGCTGCGCCAGATGGAGGGTGCGACCTTGGCCGCGATCACCCGCGAGACGCAGGAGCAGACGGGCGACGTCCTGGAACGGCGCGCGGCCCAGACCCTGGGCCCCGCGCTGCCGCCGCCCGACCGGCTGTCGCTGCGCGGCACCGAGGGGCTGCCGCGCGGCCGATCCGGGCGCGCGATCAGCACCTGGCTGGCGCGCGATGTGGATCGCGAGCCCGGGAGCCCGAGCAGCTGGCGGCGCATCCCGGTTGCGCGCGGCGTGGAGCTGCATCTCGATACCGATCACCCGCTCGCGCGCCTCGGCCCTGAGGAAGCGGGCGTGGCGGAGGTGGTGCGGCAGGCGCTCGCGAAACTGCTGCCGCAGTGGCCCGCGTAGTATCCCCGCCGGCGCGTCGCGCCGGCCGTCTCTTGCTCCGGGAGTGACCATGGGCGGTTCGCTGATTCTCCTGATCATCCTGGCGGTCGTGGTCCTGTACGGGATCAGCGCCTACAACGGGCTGATCAACCTCAAGAACCAGACGCTCAACGCGTTCAAGCAGATCGACGTGCAGCTCAAGCGGCGGCACGACCTGATCCCGAATCTGGTGAACGCCGTCAAAGGGGCGATGGACTTCGAGCGGCAGACGCTGGAGGCGGTGAACCAGGCCCGCAACCAGGCGGTGGCCGCCGGCGCGAACGCGGGGCCTACTGCCATGAAGCAGGTGGCGGCCGCCGAGAACCAACTCTCGGCCGCGCTGTCGCGCTTCAACGTCGTGGTGGAGCAGTACCCGCAGCTCAAGGCGACGGGCAACGTGATGCAGCTGCAGGAGGAGCTCACCTCGACCGAGAATCGCATCGGCTTCTCGCGCCAGGCCTACAACGACACGGCGACCCAGTACAACACCAAGCAGCAGCAATTCCCGACCAATCTGTTTGCCGGGCTCGCCAAGGCGACGCCCGCCGAATTGTGGGAGATCACCGACGAGGCCGAACGGGCCGTGCCGCAGGTCGATCTCTCGATGAAGCCGAAGGCGTGACCGACGACGCCGGGCTGAACCTGTTTCAACAGCAAGAAGCCAATCGCCGGCGCACCATCTGGCTGGTGATTGGCTTCGTGCTGTTCTTCGCCTGGCTGGGGTTCGGCGGGGATCTTATCTACTATCTCGCGACCACGGAGGCGGCGCCGGATGCGTACCGGCACACCGTTCCCTGGTTCGGCCTGCTGCTCACCGGCGTGGGCGCGGCCTTTGCCTGGTACGGCTACTCCACTGGGCCAAAAAAGGTGTTGTGGGCCACCGGCGCGCGCGAGCTCACCGGGTCGTTGAACGAGAAAGAGCGACAGCTCGTGAACGTCGTCGAGGAGATGGCCATCGCCGCGGGGCTCCCGCGGCCGGGCATCTGGTTGGTGCCGGATCCCGACCCCAACGCCTTCGCGACGGGACACGACGCGCGGCGGTCCCACGTCGCCGTCACGCAGGGACTGCTCGACCTGTGCAGTCGCGACGAGCTGCAGGCCGTGATCGGGCACGAGCTGGGCCATGTGAAGAATCTCGACGTGCGGCTCATGACCACGCTCGCCGCGCTCGTAGGCGCCGTCGCCCTGATGAACGACGGAATGGGGCGTCTGCTCCGCGGCGGCCTGCGCATCGGCGGGGGCGGAGGCGGGGGGGGCTCGCGAGGCGGGAAGAAGGGCGGCCTAGGCCAGCTCGCCATCATCCTGCTCGTGGTCTGGGTCATCACCTGGATCCTCGCGCCGATCATCTCCCAGCTGCTCGCGGTGGCCGTGAGCCGCAAGCGCGAGTACCTCGCCGACGCCATGAGCGCTCAGTTCACCCGGAACCCGATGGCGCTGGCCACCGCGTTGCACAAGATCGAGGGCGCCGCGGC
>JBOHSO010000195.1:0-2395 GCA_050921685.1 Gemmatimonadales bacterium | reverse complement strand
GACATCCGCACCGTGCACCACGTCGTTACCGCCGACGACGATGCGCTGCTCCGTGCATTCGCGGTGGTGACCGAGCGCATCGCCGAGCCGGTGGGGGATCCGGCCGTGCTGCCGACGTATCTGCTCGCCGAAGCGGCGCGCGCCGACGTCAAGGTGGTACTCTCGGGGGAGGGTGCGGATGAGCTGTTCGGCGGCTACCCGACCTATCTCGGCCACCGCGTCGCGGACGCCTACCGCCGGATCCCCCGCCCGGTCCGGCGCGGATTGCGCTGGGTGGTCGACCAGTGGCCCGCCTCGACCGGCAAGGTGACGCTCGAGTTCCTCCTCAAGCAATTCGTGGCCGGCGCCGAGCGGCCGTCGCTGGAACGGCACCTCTCGTGGTTCGGAGCGCTCGGTCCGACGCCGTCGCTCGTGACCGAGCTGGAGCGCTCGCTCCAGCGATTCCCCGACGACCGGCTCAACCGGCCGCTCTGGCTCGATTTCCTCACCTACCTGCCCGACAACCTGCTCGTGAAGGTGGACCGTGGCACCATGCTCGCTTCGATCGAGGCGCGGGCGCCGTACCTCGACCGTGAGGTGCTGGAGCTGGCGCTTCCGGCCCCCGCACGGCTGAAGGTGCGCGGCTTCACCACCAAGGCGATATTGAAGGACGCGGCGCGCGGCATCGTGCCGGATCACGTCATCGCGCGGAAGAAACGCGGGCTCTCGGTCCCGGTCGCCCGGTGGCTCAACGCGGGACTCGCCGACCTGGCCGACCGGCACCTCGCACGCCCGCGCGTGTTCCCGGGCGCGCCGACCGCCGCGCTGCTCGCCGAGCACCGGGCCGGACGATGCAACCATGCCCGGAGGCTGTGGCCGATTCTCATGGCCGAGCTGTGGGCGGAAAAGTGGAATGTGGAGATCGAACCCGGCCCCGGAGTACAGGAGATATGAACCGCACCCAAGCCGCAGCCGTGATGGAGCAACACACCAAGAACCCTGCCCTGCGCCAGCACATGCTCGCGGTCGAGGCCGTGATGCGCGCCTATGCGAGAAAATACGGTGGCGACGAGGAGGCCTGGGGGGTGGTCGGGTTGCTCCACGATTTCGATTACGAGGCCTATCCCAACCACGAGCACTCGCCGACCGACGGCCATCCCGCCTGGGGCGTCCGGCTGTTACGCGAGCAGGGCCTCGGCGAGGAACAGTGCCGCGCGATCCTGGGCCACGCCAGCTACTCGGGCGTCCCCCGAGACTCCCAGATGGCGAAAGCGCTGTTCGCGGCCGACGAGCTGTGCGGTTTTCTCATGGCGTGCTGCCTGGTGCGGCCGTCCCGGAGCTTCGCCGATCTCGAGGTCTCCTCCGTGAAAAAGAAGCTCAAGGACAAAGCGTTTGCGCGCGGCGTGAACCGCGACGACGTGCGCGCCGGGGCCGAGGAGCTCGGAGTGCCGCTCGAGGAGCACATCGCTTTCTGCATTGCCGCGTTGCGGCCGGTCGAGCAGGCGCTCGGCTTGGGGACCACCGCGGCGCCCGCGGGGTGAGCGTCTCGCCGGTTCGCGCGGCCCCGGCGGACGTCACCCGTCGGGACGAGCTCGCCCGCGCCATCGAGCGCACCGCCAGCGCGCGCGCCATCGCCGGCAACACCCTGCAACACCACCCCGACAGCCCCACCGCCCTCGAGGCGATGATCGCCCTCATCGAGGGCGCGACGGCGTGGGTCCACTTCGAGAACTACATCATCCGGAACGACCGCACCGGCCGGCGTGTCGCCGACGCGCTCGGCCAGCGCGCGCGCGCTGGCGTGCGGGTGCGGGTGTTGTACGATGCATTGGGCTCGTTCGGCACCCGCCACCGCTTTTGGCGCGCGCTGCGCCGCGCCGGTGCGGAGGTGCGCGCCTTCCACCCGATTTTTTCTGGGCACCCGTTCGACATTTTCGTGCGCGACCACCGCAAGCTCGTCGTGGCGGACGGCGTCCGCGCGATGCTCGGCGGCCTGTGCATCGGCGACGAGTGGGCAGGCGACCCGTCACGGGGGCGCGAGGCGTGGCGCGACACGATGGTCTCCGTGTGCGGCCCGGCGACTGCGGCGCTCGATGCCACGTTCGCGTACGTGTGGAAACGCACCGGGCCGCCCCTCGGCGCGGACGAGCTCAATTCCGACCCTGAGCCGTGTGGCGACGTGGCGGTGCAGGTCGTGTCCGGTGTGCCGTTCGAAGGCCGTATCTACCGGGCCACCCAGCTGATCGCCGCCGCCGCCAGGGAGCGGCTCTGGATCACCGATGCATACCTTGTTCCCCCCGCGCCGCTCTACGCCGCACTCCTCGAGGCCGCGCAGGGAGGCGTGGATGTGCGCCTGCTGGTGCCCAGCGCGAGCGATTTGCCGGTGTTGCGCAACGTTACGCGCGCCGGGTACCGC
>JBOHSO010000194.1:0-4054 GCA_050921685.1 Gemmatimonadales bacterium | reverse complement strand
GTGCCGTGCTCTTCGGAGCGGAGCGTGACGCGGTCTCGAAAGATGTCCACCGCCAGCACCCGCTCCAAACCCTGGGCCGTGCGCAGCACCTTCCCCTCCTTGGGAAATCGCTTGCGGCTCTGCACGTAGAAATCGTGCTCGTAGTGCAGGCAGCACAGCAGGCGGCCGCACGGGCCCGAGATCTGCGAGGGGTTGAGCGACAGGTGCTGGTCCTTCGCCACCGACAGATTGACGGGCCGCAGCTCGGGGAGCCAGCTGGCGCTGCAATACTCCCGGCCGCAGCGGCCGACGCCGGAGAGGCGCCGAGCCTCGTCGCGCGCACCGATCTGCCGGAGCTCGATCCGAGTGCGGAACACGCCGGCCAGGTCGCGCACCAACGAGCGGAAATCGACGCGCTGCTCGGCGGTGAAGTAGAAGGTCAGCTTGCGGTGGTCCCACTGCCATTCGGCGTCGGAGATTTTCATCGGCAGGTTGTGGGAGCGCACCCGGTCGCGCGCCGTGCGCCGCGCCTCCTCCTCATCGGCGCTGAGCCGCTCGGCATGCTCCACGTCCTCCGGCGAGGCCCGGCGGAGCACCGGTCGCTCGACCGTGACGGCCGCGTCGGCGATGGAGCACCCGCCGCAGCCGCGGGCGCACTTCTTGAGCGCCACCGCGTCGAGCGCCGATATCCGGCCCAGGTCCTGACCGCGCTCGACCGCGACGATCACGGGATCGTGGAGGGCGAGCGGCTCCGCGGACGACCAGGTGAAGTACTCCAGCCGGTTGCCTTTGAACCGGACTTCGACGACAGCGGTCACTTCTCGCTCAGGGCGCCCATCGAGAGGTACTTCTCCTCGCGCCGCTTGAGCAGCTTGTCGATCTTGATCCGGCGCAGCTCACGCAGATGACGCCGCAGCGCCGTCCCCAGCTGCAGCGCGGCAGCCTCCGGATCGGCATGCGCGCCTCCCGGCGGCTCGGCAAGAATCTCGTCGATCACGTTCAGCCGCAGCAGGTCCTGGGCGGTGAGTTTCAGCGCTTCCGCGGCACGCTCGCGTTGGCTGGCGTCCTTCCAGAGGATGGCGGCGCAGCCTTCGGGCGAGATCACCGAGTAGACCGAGTTCTCCAGCATCACGACGCGGTCGGCCAGGCCGACGGCGAGGGCTCCGCCCGATCCTCCCTCGCCGATCACCGCCGTGATGATCGGCGTGCGCAGCGCCGCCATCACGAGGAGGTTGCGCGCGATCGCTTCCGCCTGGCCACGCTCCTCGGCGCCCAATCCGGGATACGCGCCCGGCGTGTCGACCAGCGTGACGACGGGCGCATTGAATTTCTCGGCAAGCTGCATCAACCGCATCGCCTTGCGGTAGCCCTCGGGATGGGCCATGCCGAAATTCCGCTTCAGGTTCTCCTTCGTGTCCCGACCCTTCTGATGCCCGATCACCATCACCGACGCACCGTCCAAGCGGGCCCATCCGGCCACGATCGCCGGATCGTCGCGAAACTGCCGGTCGCCATGCAGCTCGACAAAGTCGTTGAACACGGTGCGCAAATAGTCGAGGGCGTACGGCCGCCGTGGGTGCCGGGCGACCTGGACGCGCTGCATGGGCGTCAGGTTGCGGTAGATCTCGGCGCGCAGCTCGGCGAGCTGCTGCTCGAGCGGACCGAGATCCGCGGCCGGCTCACCGCCGTTCTTGCGCAGCTCTTCGATCTGCTTCTCGATCTCGAGCAGCGGGCGCTCAAAATCGAGGGTGTAGGTCGCCATGAGCCTCAGCTCGCTTTCACCAAGGATACGCACTCCGCGCCCAGCACCCCGCGGAGCGCGCCCAATAATTCGTCGTCCGGATCTACCCGCAAACTGCGGCTGCGCAGCCGTGCCGACTGGGTCGCGCCGGCGTCCCCATTCGGCTCCTCCCACTGCACCAGTACCGGTGCCGGCCCCGGGTGTGCCGCACACAGCGCGGCGGCCGCCCGCGCCGCGTCCGGATCGGGTGGGCGCGCCGCGTTCCAGTGGAGCGCCAGGCCGATCTGCCCACTGGCCCGCAGGTCGTCGAGCGGCCGCACCGCCTCGACGATGAACGGGGCCTTCTCCTCGCCGCGGTCCCGAGCGCTGTAGCTGCCGGTGAGCAGCAGCGCGCCGTCGGGTCGGATCACCGCGTTGAGCCGCGCCCACGCCTCCGGGAATACCAGCGCCTCGGCGGTCCCATGGAAATCCTCCAGGACGAGCCGGGCGTACTCGGCTCCGGTCTTCTTCGACACTTGCCGCTTCACGACGGTGACCACCGCCGCGACCGCAACCTTCTGATCGCTCCAGGTGCCCAGGGTGGCCGTGGTGCGGGTTCCGAAAAGCTCCACTTCCGTCCGGAACTTGGCGAGGGGATGCCCGGAAATGAAGAACCCGAGCACCGCTTTCTCTCGCACCAGCCGCTCGTGCTCGGTCCAGGGGGGCACGTCCGGGAGGACGGCCGCCGGTCGAGGCATCGGCTGGTCCTGGCCGAACAGCCCGACCTGGCCTGCTTCCCGCTCCTGTTGCAGGACTTGTGCTTCGCCGAACGCGTGCTCCAAGGCGGCCACCAGCTGCGCGCGGTGGCTCCCGAGCGAATCACAGGCCCCCGCGTCGATTAACGCCTCGAGCACCCGCTTGTTGCACAATCGGAGATCGATGCGATCGCAGAGATCGACGAGCGAGCGGTACAGGGCATCCCGGCGGCCCGCCAAGATCGATGCGATCGCGCCTTCGCCGACGTTCTTGACGGCGCCCAGCCCGAAGCGAATGCGCGTGTCGCCCACGACCGTAAACTTGAAGCGCGATTCGTTCACGTCGGGTTGCAGGACTTCGAGTCCGAGCTCGCGCGCCTCGTTGATGTACTCCACCACCTGGTCGGTGTTGCCGATTTCCGAGGACAGCAGCGCGGCGAGGAATTCAGCCGGGTAGTGCGCCTTGAGCCACGCCGTCTGGTAGGACAAGATCGAATACGCGACCGCGTGCGACTTGTTGAACCCGTAGCGGCCGAACGTCTCGATCTGCGCGGCGATGTCCTCCACCACGCGGCGATCGTGCCCCCGCTCCACGGCCCGCTCCACAAAGCGCTGCAACTCCTCCTGGATCAATTCCTTTATTTTCTTGCCCACGGCCTTGCGCAAGACGTCCGCTTCGGCGAGCGAGTAGCCTGCGAGCACGTTCGCGATGCGCATCACCTGCTCCTGATAGGTGATGACTCCGTAGGTGGGTTGCAGCAGCTCCTGGAGCGCCGGGTGGGGGTAGCGTACCGGATCGCGGCCCAGTTTGCGGTTGATGAACACGAGGTGCATCCCGGTGTCCAGCGGGCCCGGGCGGAGCAGGGCGTTCGCGGCGACCAGATCGTCGAACCGGTCGCATTTCATCTGGCGCAGGCAGGCAGTCGCGAGCGGCGACTCGAACTGGAACACGCCGGCGGTGTGGCCTGACCGGAGGAGTTGGAAGACCGCGGGGTCGCCCAGGTCCAGCTGGTCCACGTCGACCGCGACGCCGTGCCGCTCCTGGACCATCTGCACCGTGTCGTGGATCACCGTCAGCGTCTTCAGGCCGAGCAGATCGATCTTCAGCATGCCGACGTGCTCGAGCGCCACCATGTCGTACTGAGTGATGATGGCGTCCGCGCCTTGGGGCGCGAGGCAGACGGGGACGTAGTCCGCGAGCGGCCCCGGCGCGATCACCACGCCGGCGGCGTGGACCGAGGCGTGGCGCGCGAGCCCCTCGATCCGGCTCCCGAGGTCGATCACCTTCCGCACCCGCTCGTCCTGGTCGACGATGGCTTTCAGCTCGGGGATCCGTTGCGCCGCCTCGGCGAGCGACCACGTCGCCGCCGGGCCCGCGGGAATCAGCTTCGTGGTGCGGTCCACCTCGCCGATCTCCAGCCGCAGCGTGCGCGCCACGTCGCGGAACGCGGCGCGGGCTTTCATCGTCCCGAAGGTGATGATCTGTCCCACCGATTCGCGCCCGTACCGGGCGCGCACATACTCCAATACCTCGCCCCGGCGCTCGAAGCAGAAATCGAGGTCGATGTCGGGCATCGAGATCCGCTCGGGATTCAAGAAC
>JBOHSO010000193.1:0-2738 GCA_050921685.1 Gemmatimonadales bacterium | reverse complement strand
GCGAGCTTGCCGAGGATCCCCGCCATCGCGCCGACCCGGTCGTCCCCCTCGAAGTGGAAGACGGTCTTCGGCTTGCTGAGCTTGATCTTGGCGGCCTTGGCCGCGGCGACGAACGCGGCGCCGTCCTGGGGCACGAAATCGAGCTGCGTGCGACGCGCACTCGGGAACGCGTGGAAGGCCAGCAAGTTGACGCCGGCATCGCGGAATATTCCCAGCACGCGGGCTCCCTCGCCCGGCTTGTCGGGCGCGGTCGTGTAGTAGTAGTCGACCTTGCGGACGGTATCCATCGCGACCTCCTGTCGGTGTGCCGGAAGGGAATCCAAACTGAGGGGGAAAGGGAAGGGGCTTCGGCTTGCCCGTGCCGTGGCGGCAGCCCACATTAAGCAAATGGCGACGATCGAACAGATCGAAACCGCGCTGCTCCGCCGCATGGCCCCCGCACAGAAGTTGGCGGTCATGCACGCTCTCTGGCGCCAGGCCTGGGACCTCAAGGCCGCTGGCGTCGGCCGGCAGCATCCCGAGTGGACCAGCGGACAGGTCCGGGCCCGCGTGCAGGAGATCTTCCGCGGTGCCGCCACCTGACCTGATCAGCCTATTCGTCGTTCCCCTCAACAACCTCAACATTCGATACATGATCACGGGCGCGGTGGCGGCCGTGATCTACGGCGAGCCGAGGTTCACGCGCGACCTCGATCTCGTCGTCGACCTCCGCCCGGGTGACGCCGACCGGGTCGTCTCCACCTTCCCGGAAGACGCGTTCTACGTTCCGCCCCTCGACGTCGTCGAGGCGGAGGCACGGCGTCCGCTCCACGGGCACTTCAACTTGATCCATCACGAGACGGCCCTGAGGGCCGATTGCTACGTGTCCGGCCAGGATCCCATGCACGAGTGGGCGATCGCCCGGCGGGTTCGCTACGACGTCGGCGGTGTCCCCGTGTGGGTCGCTCCCATTGAGTACGTTATTCTCCGCAAGCTCGAGTGGCATCGCGACGGGGGGGCGTCCCGACACCTCGACGATGTGCGAGCGATGCTCCGCGTCAGCGGCGACAGCGTGGACCAGGCGGCACTCGGCGCGTGGGTTGCGCGACTCGATCTGGAGAATGAATGGAGGCTCGTCGCGCCGGGTTGAGAATGCCGAGTCCTCCTCAGAACCGGTACCCCGCCGCCAGATTCAGGTGGCTCGCCCGGGCGTCCCCGCCCCGATAGCGCGTCGACAAACGGCGAAACTCGAATCCGAACACCAGCGGCCCCGTCGGGCGCCACTCGAGGTGCCCTTCACACGCGATGTTCTGCAGCCGGCCGACCAGCGGCACATCCCGGTCGTCGGGATCGTCGATGCCGCAGCCGGCGCCGAACATGACCTGACGCATCGGCCGGAAGTTGATCTGGCCCCAGCCCCCTTGCGTGCGCAGTGCCTCTCCTCCCATCCCCACGTTCTGGCCGATCCCACCGCTGCCCAGCCCGGCGAGCCCTTGCCCGGTGTACACCTCGCCGATCAGCTCGAGGAAGCCGAACTTGACCCGCGCGTCCATGGTGAGGGCGTTGGACACAATCAGAGAATCGCCACCGACGCTGTCGGACCGGATCCAACCGACGTGGCCGCCGACCGCAATCTCGCTCGGGTCGTCGGTCGGCCCCCAGCCGAGGCGCAACCGTCCCTGGAGCGACGGCCGCTTGGACCGCTCCGCCGAATCGGGTTGGGTGGCGAACGGCGGCTGGGCCGTGCCGCTCGCGGGTGCGAGCACCGCCCCCTGCAGCGCCAGCCGCAGCGTGTAGCCCAACTCGACGGTGACGCGGCCCTGCGGGAGCCAGAGCCACAAGTTGCCGGCGCCGGCAAAGTCGGGGAAACCCACCGACGCGAGCGAGCGCGGTGAGCGCTCCGCCACGAGCGGCGATTCCTGCCCGAATAACAGCTGGGTGTGACCCCACTGCAGCGTGCCGACGGCGCGCCGCAGCCGCAACAATGGAAAGGTGCGCCCACCGGAGCTCGGCTGCTGGCCGCCGAAAAAGTCGGTGTCCACCTCACCTGAGAAGACGCCACCCAGCACATTGGGGTCGGTCACCAGGACGCCGAGGCGCGTTTGGCGGATGGTGCCGCCCGAGCCGGCGACGCCCGCGGTGTCCGCTTCGGCGAGCTGGGGCACGTCGCTGTTGTTCACCCTCGCGTTCGTAAAGAAGCCGTTGACCAGGACGAGGCCGGAGAATTGCACGCTACGCTGCTGGACCGCGGTGGGTCTGGCGGACGGCTGTTGCGCGGCGAGCGGTGCGGTGGACCACACGGCTGTGAGAAGCAGCACGAGACGCATGCGCGCGACTCCTGGCGAGAACGGATGGATTACAGTAAGCTGAGCGCGCGTGAACGCAACAGGGAGCATCGGGTGATGCACAACAGCATGGCCTTGGCTGTGCTCGCAGGCCTGGTGGGCGCGGTTCCGGTCCTCGGTCAGGCGGTCCGCGTGAGCGGCCGTATCACGATTCAGGAGAAAGGCAACAAGCCCACCCCTGATCTGGGCGACGCGGTCGTGTACCTCGAGGGCGGGGGGGAGGCACCACCGCCCGCCCGGTTCGACGTGACGATCAGCGACAAGGTGTTTTCGCCGCACGTGCTCGTGGTGCCGGCCGGGTCGACGGTCGCGTTCCCGAATCACGATCCCTTCGACCACAACGTGTTCTCGGTTTCCGAGCCGAACAGCTTCGACCTCGGCCTGTACGGGCGGGGCGAAGGCAAGTCCCAGACG
>JBOHSO010000192.1:0-7969 GCA_050921685.1 Gemmatimonadales bacterium | reverse complement strand
GGACAGGTGCGTGAGCGGTTGAAACGGCCGGTCTCGAAAACCGGTGTACCCGGGAGGGTACCGTGGGTTCGAATCCCACCCTGTCCGTTTGCGCCTCCCCTAGCCTGATTCGTCCGGCCGCCGCTCGAGCTTCGCGAAGAACGGCTCGATCTGGCTCCACTGAGCGCCGGTGTCCTCGTAGCCCAGCTCCATCAACTGGGCAGTGTACGCCGACTCGAACGCCACATAGCTGAGAAAGTCCGCCGCGCCCTCCCGCTGGCCGCCCATGCCCTTCACGATGCTCCGCACCGATCTCGACAGGGCGGCGGTGTGGCCGCGCGCGAGGCTCGCGAGATCCCGTCGCGGGCGGAGCAGGAGCAGGTCCACCGGCTTCAACCCGTCGGGTGGCGGCGTCGTGCTGGGGAGCGCCGCGAGCAGACGATTGATGCGCGCGAGCCGGTCCGCATCCGCTTCCAGCTGATCCTGAAAGATCGTGCCGAGCAGCAGGCCTGCCACTTCTGCGGCGCTGGGGTACTGGGTGGCCACCGCGACCGGCTCCTGGCCCTTCCACCGCGTCTTCATCCCGATCACGAACACCGCGCGCGCGCCCAGATGGATCGCCGGTGCGAGGGGCGCTCCCTGGCCGACTCCCCCGTCGCAGTAGAACTCGCCGGCGAGCGGGACCGCCGGGAAGAGAATCGGGATCGCGGCGGACGCCATCACGTGCTCCAGCGTGAGCGGGCCACGCACTCCCTTGCGGCTCGCCCGTTCCCACGTGGGCGCGTCGCTGGTGCCCTGTACGAAGCTGACCGACCATCCGGATGTGATCGACGTGGCGCTGAGCGCCGCGGCGCGTAGCCGACCGGCCATGATGTTCGCCTCGATCCCGCGAACGTCGATCGTGGCACCCAGGAACTCCCGCAACGGCTGCGTATCGAGGATGCCCCGTACCAGCGTCGGACGGGTGCGCCTCCCGAGCAGCGTCGACAACGCCCATCCGGCGGCCGAGCGGAGTAGGCTTCCGGAACGCCCACGGAACACCCGCTCCGCCGTCAGGGCGTGCCACTCTGCCCGCAGCCCGTCGACCGCCGCGGCGAGGGGACCGGGGTGCGCCGCCAGGTAGATGGTGTTGATCGCGCCGGCCGACACGCCGGTGAGGATCGGGAACTCGAGCTCGGGCAATCGCTCGGCGAGCGCCGCCAGCACGCCGACCTGATAGGCGGCGCGGGCGCCGCCGCCGGACAGCACCAGTGCGAGCTTGGAGGAGTAGCGCCGCGCCCGCGGCAGCCCCTCCCCGGCACTGGTTCGCACCTGATCGGCAGGGAACTGTGCCGACACACGGCGCAGGAATTCGGACATGGCTCTCTACAATACGTCTTCCAGCAGGGCATTGCGCACGGCGGCCATCGCGGCACGCAGCTGGTCGTCTGACAGGTAGGGCGCCGGTCCCAGACGCAGCACTGCGCCGCGGTAGTCGGCCGACACACCCCGCCGGCGCAGCGCCACGCACAGCTCGGCGGCGTGCGTGCATCGGAGCGCCAGGAACCCCGCGATCCCGTCCAACGAGACGGAGCGATCCCGGCTGATCACCGCCGGATCGAGATCCGCTTCGTCGAACAGGCTGGCGAGGAGCCCAACCTGATGCCGGCTCACGTCCCGTAACAGCGCCGCCGTGAGTCCTTGCTGCTCGAAGAAGTCGAACACACGGGCGGCGCGGTAATGGCTTGTGGGATCGTAGGTCGCGCCCGCGAAGCGGGCCGGTCCCGCGCCGTAGGCGACCCGGCTGTCCGACGCGTCACGGGCGAGCGCGTCGAACTCGCTGAACCAGCCGGTGATCACGGGGCGCAGGGCGCAATCGCGGGGTGCGCGCAGGAAGCAGTTCCCCTCGCCGAGCTGGCAGTACTTGTAGCCGCCGCCCGTCACGAATGCGCCGAGCAGTCCCTCGGCCCGGAGCGAGAACGGCACGACGTTGAGCGCGTGATACGCGTCCACCAGCAGCTCAGCCCCGGCGCGCCGGCAGGCGTCGGCCAGCTGTCCCAACGCCGGGACGATATGAGCGTTCTCGAACAGCACGGCCGACATTAGGACAGCGGCGGTGCGCGTGTCGACGGCGCGCGCAAGCCGCTCGGCGAGCGTGTCGGCAGGGACCGCCTCGATCTTCACCACCTCGATCCCCTCCTCGGCCAGTCGATCGAGCTGACGCCGGATGGTATGGAATTCAGCCGTCGTGGTGACGAGGTGCGGCCGACGCACCAGCGGCAGGGCGGACAGCCAACGCACCACCAGCTCGTGGGTATTAGGCCCCAGCGCGATCACGCCGTCGGGGTCGTCGAGCAGCCGTGCGAAGCCCCGCCGCACCCGCTCTGCCATCGCGAAGGCACGATCCCATTTCTCGTCCACCAGCTCCGCGGCATCGAGCCAAGCCTGCTGCTGTGCGTCGAAGCCGACGTCCGGCCACGCCTGGTGCGAGTGCCCGGTCAAGAGCAGCCGCTCGGCGACCCGGAAGCGGGAGTAGTGTGACGCGAGGGCGTTGGGGGAGCGGTGGAGCGACCGGGGGGTGACGGTCACTACAGCTCGGTACGGATCGCCCACAGATCCGGGAACGCGGGCCGGTTGAGCGTCGTCATCAGGTACTCGGCGCCGATCGAGCCGCCCGTGCCGCGCTTCGTGCCGATGGTGCGTTGCACCATCTTCACGTGCCGGTAGCGCCACTCCATGAATCCTTCGTCCAGGTCCACCAGCCGCTCGCACACCTGTGACACGACTGGGTTGGTGCGGTACACCTCGACGAGCACTTTCTGCAGCTCGGGGCTCGGCGCGATGGGGCGGGTGACGTCGCGCGCCAAGAGCGTCCGCGGCACGAGGAAGCGATTGCGCTCGAGGTACTGGAGGAACGCGTCCCACAGCGTCGGCTGGGCGAAGCGGCTCTCGATGCGGTGGCGGTGCGCGCTTCCCGCCGGGTAGCGCTCGACCGCCGCGGCGCTCTTCACGCCGAGCAGGCACTCGAGCTCGCGGAACTGGAACGACTGAAATCCGCTCCCGGCCTCGAGCCGGTCGCGGAATGAGAGGAAGCCGAGCGGCGTCATCGTTTCGAGGATGTCGATTTGCGCGACCAGGACCTTCAGGATGGTCAGCACCCGCTTCAACGTGTGCAGGGCGTGCGGGGCGTCGTTGGCCCGCAAGGTCTCCATCAGATGGTCGAGCTCGTGCAGCATCTCCTTGAACCACAGCTCGTACACCTGGTGGATGATGACGAACAGGGTCTCGTCGTGCTCCATGTCCTCGCGCGGCTGCTGCAGCGCGAGCAGGTCGTCGAGCCGCAGGTAGCTGGCGTAGGTCACCGGCATACGGCCCCCTCGGGTGTCACGTGAACCTCGGCTTGTACTGGTCGAGCGTCTCGTACTGGTCGGGCCAGTCGATGTGCCAGCCCATCTCGTAGGCGGCGTGGCGGGTCCAGTACGGATCCCACAGGTGCGCGCGCGCCAGCACGCACAGGTCGGCGCGGCCCGCGGCGAGAATCGTGTTCACGTCGGTGAAGCTCGAGATGTTGCCGACGGTCATCACCGGCATGCCGGCTTCGTGGCGGATGCGGTCCGCAAAGGGGGTCTGGAACAGCCGTCCGTAGACGGGGCGCTGGTCCGGCACCGTCTGACCGGCCGACACGTCGAGGATGTCGCAACCGTGGGCCTTGAGCAGCCTGGCCACCTCCACCGCGTCCTGCGACTCCAGCCCGTCCGGCGCCCAGTCCACTGCCGAGATCCGCACCGAGATGGGTTTCGACGCGGGCCACACGTTCCGCGTCGCGTCGAACACCTCGAGCGGGAAGCGCATCCGGTTCACGAGCGACCCACCGTAGGCGTCGGTGCGCCGGTTGGTGAGGGGCGAGATGAAGCTCGCGAGCAGATAGCCGTGCGCGAAGTGCAGCTCCAGCATGTCGAACTCCGCGTCCTGGGCCATGCCCGCGGCGCGGGCGAACGCGGCGCGCACGCCGGCCATGTCGTCCAGATCCATTTCCTTAGGAGTCTGGCTGTGGGGGAAATAGGGGATCGGTGAGGCGGCCATGATCGGCCACGCGCCCTCCGCGAGCGGCTCGTTGTCGCCTTCCCACAGCGTCTGGGTCGCTCCCTTGCGCCCGGCGTGGCCCAGCTGCAGGCCGATCTTGGCGCGCGAATGGTCGTGCACGAATTGCACGATGCGCGCCCACGCCGCCACGTGCTCGGGTTTGTACATCCCGGTGCAACCGGGCGAGATGCGCCCCTCGCGGGTCACGTCCGTCATCTCCGCGAATACCAGCCCGGCGCCCCCCATGGCGCGAGCGCCGAGATGCACCAGATGCCAGTCGTTCGGGGTCCCGTCCTGGGCGGTGTACTGGCACATCGGCGACACGACGACCCGGTTCTCGACCAGCAGCTCCCGCAGCCGAAACGGCGTGAACATCGGGGGCGGAGGTGGGTTGAGCACGGTTCGCTGCGCCTGCCACGCGGCCCGCTCCGCGAACCAACGATCCACCCCCGCCACGAATCGCGGGTCGCGCACCTTCAGGTTGTCGTGGGTGATGCGCAGGCTGCGCGTGAGCAGGTTGAACGCGAATTGCACCGGCTCGAGGTGCATGTAGCGCTCGGTGTTCTCGAAATACTCGAGGCTGACCTGCGCGGCCCGCTGCAGGCTCTCGACGACCGGGCGCCGCTCCGCTTCATAGGCCGCGAGCGCGCTCGGGATGTCGCCGTGCCCCCCGAGAGCGCGCGCCAGCACGATGGCGTCTTCCATCGCGAGCTTGGTGCCGGAGCCGACGGAGAAATGTGCGGTGTGCGCGGCGTCGCCCACCAACACCACGTTCTCGTGGTGCCATCGGGCGTTTTTCACCGTGGCGAAGCTGCGCCAGATCGAGCGGTTCTGCAGCAGGCGATGCCCCTCGAGCTCGTCCGCGAAGAGCTCCTCGCAGAACGCGATGGTCTCGTGCTCGCTCGCGTGATCGAGGCACGCCGCCCGCCAGGTGTCCTCCCGCGCTTCCACGATGAAGGTCGAGTGCCCCCGCTCGTACTGATACGCGTGCACCCGCCACAGGCCGTGCCGGTCGGACTTGAAGTAGAACGTGAAGGCGGGGAAGGGGCGGGTGGTGCCGAGCCAGACGAACCGGTTGGGGCGCCAATCGACGCTCGGCCGGAAGGTCTCGGCGAAGTGATCGCGCACAACGCTATTGGCACCGTCCGCGGCCAGCACCAGGTCGGCGTCGAGAAATGGGGTGGGGTCGGTCACGTCCGTCCCGATGTCGATCGAGACGCCCAGATCCCGCGCGCGCCGTGCCAGGATCTCGAGCAACGCCCGGCGCGAGAGCCCCGAGAAGCCGTGCCCGGTCGAGCGCGTGACCGTGTCGTTGTAGTGGATGTCGATGTCGTCCCAGCGGGCGGACTGCCGCGCCATCGCGTTGAACGTCTCGGGATCGGCCTGCTGGAGATTCTCCTGGGTCGCCTCCGAGAACACCACTCCGAAGCCGAAGGTATCGTCCAGGCGATTGCGCTCGAGCACCAACATGTCGTGCCCGGGATCGGCCTGCTTCATGAGGATGGCGAAGTACAGCCCGGCCGGCCCGCCGCCGATCGTGATGACCCTCACGCCCCGGCCCCCGCCGCTTTGAGGAGCTGCCCCGCGATCACGAGCTGCTGGATCTCGGTTGTGCCCTCGTAGATGCGCAGGCTGCGGATCGAACGATACAGCCGGTCCACCGGGTGCTCGGCCAGCACGCCCCGGCCGCCCAGGATCTGCACGGCGTCGTCCACCACGCGCTGCGCCGCCTCGGTGGCGAACGCCTTGGCCATCGCGGCCTCGACCGTCACCCGCTCGGCGCCGCGATCCTTCTCCCACGCGGCGCGGTACACGAGCAGGCGGGCGGCCGTGAGGTCGGTCGCCATGCGCGCCAGCTTCTCCTGGATGAGCTGATTCTCGCCCAGCGCCCGCCCGAATTGGCGCCGGTCGGCGGCGTGCCGTAGCGCTTCAGCGAGGGCGCGCTCCGCCATGCCGCACGCGGCGGCGCCCACGGTGGGCCGCAAGCGGTCGAGCGTCGCCATGCCGAGCTTGAACCCGTCGCCCTCGGCGCCCAGCAGGGCGCCGGCGGGCACGCGGCACTCCTCGAAGGCGATGTCGCCCAGCGGGTGCGGCGCCGAGAGCACGAGGGGACGCACGAAGCGGAGCCCGGGCGTGTCGGCGGGCACGACGAAGCCGGACAACCCCTGGTTGCCCTGGGTGCGGTTGGTGGCTGCGAAGACCACGTAAAAATCCGCGATCCCGCTGTTCGAGATGAGCGTCTTGGTTCCGCTCAGGACGTAGTCCGTGCCGTCCCGCATCGCCGTGGTGGCGATCGCCGCCACGTCCGAGCCGGCCTCGGGCTCGGTCATCGCGAACGCGGCCATCGCGCGACCCGCGAGCACGGCGGGAATCCAGCGCCGCTTCAGCTCGTCGCTTCCGGCCAGCACGATCGGAAGCGTTCCGAGCGCCTGGAGCGCGAACACCGCGTCGGCCAGCGGCGAGGCCGCGGCCAGCGCCTCCCGGACGAGGCAGCAGGAGCGCAGGTGCTGCTCGGCGATCGGGGCGTACCATCCGGCTCCCCCGAGGCGGGCGAGCAGGTCGCGGGCCTGGAGACGTGCCGCGGGGTCGTCCGGGGGCTCGGGAAGCGGGGCGATCTCGCGCACCGCGAAATCGCGCACGCGCCGAGCCAGCTCGATATGGTGCGGATCGAGAAACGCGAGCACGGCCCCGGTGTCGGGCATCAGGTGAACCGGGGCTCCCGTTTGGCCTTGAACGCCTCGTACGACTCCCGGAAGTTTGGATGGCGCATCAGCTCGGCCTGCACCAGGGCCTCGAGCTCCAGGGCGACGGCGAGCTCCATCGTGACCTCGCGGTTCAGCGCGTCCTTGGTCACGGCCAGCGCGGCCGACGGCCCGCGGGCCAGCCGCTCGGCGAGCGCACGCGCTTCCGGGAGCACCTGGGCCTGCGGCACGACGCGGTGATATAGCCCGATCTCGTACGCCCGGGCTGCTTCGATGAAATCGCCCGTCATGAGGAGCGCGGTTGCGTGCCCCAACCCCACGAGGCGGGGGAGCAGCCAGGCCGCGCCCATGTCCGCCCCCGAGAGGCCGACCCGCGTGAACAGGAACGCGATCTTCGCCGATTCCGCCGCGAGACGGAAATCACACGCCGCGGCGATCACCGCGCCGGCGCCGGCGACCGTCCCGTTCAGGGCGGCCACCACCGGGCGGCGACACTGGCGGATGGCCAGGATCAGGTCGCAGGTGAGCTGGGTGAAATCCAGCAACCCGTGTGCGTCGCGCTCGAACAGCCGGCCGATGATATCCTCGACGTCGCCGCCCGAGCAGAACGCGCGTCCCGCGCCGGTGATCACGACCGCCCGCACGTCGTCCGCCGTGTCGAGCGCCCGGAACGTGTCGCGCAGCTCCTCGTAGACCTGGAACGTCAAGGCGTTGAGCCGCTCGGGGCGATTGAGCGTGAGCGTGGCCACGCGGCTGGCCGGATCGTGCGCGTAGAGGAACGACGTCGGGGCTAGCGGCATCCGCGATCTCCTGGCTTCACGGCAGCACGGCCGTCGCTTCCATCTCGACCAACGCGTTCGCATCCACGAGTGCCTGCACGGCCACCAGCGCCATCGCCGGGTAGTGGCGCCCGAGATGGCGGCGGTGAATCTCGCCCAGCGACGGGCGGCTCGCGAGGTACGCGGCGCGGTCGGTCACGTACACGGTGATCCGGCCGATGTCTTCGGGAGCGCCTCCCGCCGCGCGCACCACGGCGACCACCCTTGCGAGCACCCGATCCCACTGCTGGACGAAATTGGCGGGCGGCACGGCCCCGGAGGCGTCGGCGGCCGTCTGGCCGGCCACGAACAACACCCGGCCGTGCGCCGGCGCGAGCAGCCCGTGATTCCAGCCGCTGGGGCGGCCGAGTGCGTCGGGGTTGATGATCTCGAAGCTCATGCCTGGAG
>JBOHSO010000191.1:0-10264 GCA_050921685.1 Gemmatimonadales bacterium | reverse complement strand
CACCACGGTGGCGCCCGAGTTCCTGACGGGTGCGCTCGCCAATGGCGTGCCGCGCTGCTTCGGGGTTTCGGCGATCAGCATCGAAGGCTACGAGAGTCTCTGGTCCCCGCTGCGGCAGGACACCCCGCGCCCCGATGCCCGCAACGTGCTGGTCTCCGCCTTCGATGCGAATAGCGCCCAGGCGGGGTTCCGCTTCTGGGACGACGTCAATCAGGATGGCCGGGCCCAGGCCACCGAGCTCGGGTTGGTCGAGGACGGCAACCGCACAGATATCGATTTCTGGGTGTATCGCGATCCGGTGGACTCGACGCTCTGGCTCGTTCCCGAGTTCAGCGGAACCTCGATGCGGCTGTACGCGAACACACCCATCGCCGACCTCACGGACATCGACTTCGCGCCGGCGGTTGGGTACTCGCGCAACATGATCCAGGCCGCTCCCCGGTACGGCTATGTCTTCCAGATCGTGGAGGGGAACACGCTGCGCTACGGCGGACTGCGCGTAACGCACGTGGGCCGCAGCTACCTGATCTTCGACTGGAGTCTGCAGACCGATCCGGGGAACCCGGAGCTGGTGATCCACGGGAATCTCCCCACCGCGCAAGCTACGGGGAGCGCAGTGAGGGGCTCGCACTAGACTCGTAGGGTTGGGGGGGCGACGTCTTACTTGGCGTCGCCCCCCCGTGCACGTAGTTTCCTGCCTCACATGCCTGCCACGGTTACCCTCGACGGTCGTTCTCTGTCCATCGCCGACGTCGTCGCCGTCGCCCGCCAGGGCGCCCGGGTCGCCGTCGCACCCGACACACACGAGCGCGTCGCGCGCTCGCGTGCCTGCGTGGAAGCGGCGGTCGCCCGCGGAGAAACGATCTACGGTGTGAATACGGGGTTCGGGAAGCTCGCCCACGTGCGGATCCCGACCGACGCATTGCGCGCCCTCCAGCTCAACCTGATCCGAAGCCACGCCTCCGGCGTCGGAGACCCGCTGCCGGTCGAGGCGGTGCGGGCCATGATGCTGCTGCGCGCCAACGTCTTGTTGACGGGCACGAGCGGCGTCCGACCGGTCATTCCCGAGGCACTCGTGGCGATGCTCAACGCCGCGGTGCACCCCATCGTGCCGTCCCAGGGGAGCGTGGGGGCTTCCGGAGACTTGGCGCCGCTGTCGCATCTCGCCCTGGCGCTGATTGGCGAGGGCGAGGACGGGGCCAGGTTGCAAGCCGCGGGCCTCCAGACGGTGACGCTGGAGGCGAAGGAGGGGATCGCGTTCGTGAACGGCACACAGGCGCAGACCGGCCTGGCCGCGCTGCTCCTGCACGACGGATGGACCCTGTGGCGAACCGCCCACGCGGCGGCGGCCATGAGCCTCGAGGCGGTCCGCGGCACTCCGGTCCCGTTCGACGCACGGATTCACGACGCGCGGCCGCACCCGTTTCAACAACGCTCGGCGGCTCTGCTGCGGGCCCTGCTGGCCGACAGCGAGATCCGCGAGTCGCACCGCCAGGGCGATCCCCGCGTGCAGGACGCTTATTCGCTCCGATGCACCCCGCAGATACTCGGCGCCGTGGGCGAAGGCCTCGCCTTCGCCGAGCGGGTGGTGGCGACGGAGCTGAATGCGGCGACCGACAACCCGTTGGTGTTCGGGGAGGAAGTGCTGTCGGGCGGGAATTTTCATGGACAACCGATCGCTTTGGCCCTCGACGTGCTCGGGATCGCGCTCGCCACCTTGGGCGGCCTCGCGGAGCGGCGGCTGGAGCGCGTGGTGAACCCGGACCTCTCTTCAGGGTTGCCGGCGTTTCTGGCGCACGACCCCGGTCTCGACTCGGGGTTCATGACGGCGCAGATCGCCGCCGCCGCCCTGGTGGCCGACTCGCGAGTGCTGGCGACGCCCGCGAGCATTCAGTCCATCCCCACGGAGGCGAACCAGGAAGACGTCGTCCCCATGGGGATGACCGCCGCCTGGAAAGCGGGGAGGATCTTTGCCAATACCGCGCGAGTGGTCGCCATCGAGCTGCTCGCGGGGGCGCAGGGGCTGGAGTTTCTCAAGCCGCTACAGCCGGGTCGCGGCGTGGCGCGAATCTACGATGTGATCAGGCGCGAGGTGCCGCCGCTGGAGGCCGATCGGCCCATGGGCGCGGAGATCGAGCGCGTAGCCGCCGGCGTCCAGGCGGGGCGCTTCGACCCGGAGGCGCTGGCGTGAGCGGTCCGCGGGTCGTGCGCGCGGCCCGTGGTGCGGAGCGGTCGTGCCGCGGATGGATACAGGAAGCGGCGCTCCGCATGCTGATGAACAACCTCGATCCCGAGGTCGCTGAGCGGCCGGAGGACCTGGTGGTGTACGGTGGCACCGGCCGGGCGGCGCGCAGCTGGGAGGCGTTCGATGCGATCGTACGCTCCCTCCGCACGCTCGGGGACGACGAGACGCTGCTGGTACAGTCGGGGAAGCCGGTGGGCGTGTTCACCACCCACCCGGACGCGCCCCGCGTGTTGATCGCCAATGCGAATCTCGTGGGACGTTGGGCGTCGTGGGAGGTGTTCCGCGACCTCGAGCGGCGCGGGCTGATCATGTACGGTCAGATGACGGCCGGCTCATGGATCTACATCGGCACGCAGGGGATCCTGCAGGGCACGTACGAAACGTTCGGCGCGGTCGCGCGCCGGCATTTCGGCGGATCGCTCCAGGGGCGCCTCGTGCTCACCGGTGGGCTCGGCGGGATGGGCGGCGCGCAGCCGCTGGCGGCGACGATGAACGGCGGCGTGTGTCTGGCGGTCGAGGTGGACCCGGCGCGCGTGCAGCGCCGGCTCGACACCGGCTACCTCGACAAAGCGACCGGCTCGGTGGACGAGGCGTTGGGGTGGTGCGAGGCCGCGCGCCGCGCCGGGACGGCCCTGTCGGTCGGATTGATCGGCAACTGCGCCGCGGTCCTGCCGGAGCTGGCGCGGAGCGGGCACGTCCCCGACGTGATCACCGATCAGACGTCGGCGCACGATACCTTGAACGGCTACGTGCCGGCTGGACTGCCGCTCGCCGACGCCGTCGCTTTGCGCTCCAGCGATCCGTCGGCGTACGTGCGGCGCACGGTCGACAGCATCGCGACGCACGTGCGTGCGATGCTCGATTTCCAGCGCGCGGGCGCCGTTGCGTTCGACTACGGCAACAACATCCGCACGGTAGCGGCCGATGCCGGGGTCACCGGCGCCTTCGAGATCCCGGGCTTCGTGCCGGCATACATCCGGCCGCTGTTCTGCGAGGGAAAGGGTCCATTCCGATGGGTGGCGCTGTCCGGTGATCCGAAGGACCTGGAGCGGACGGATCGGCTGGCGCTCGAGCTGTTTCCCGAAAACGAGCATCTCACGCGCTGGATTCGCCTCGCGCAACAACGCGTCGCATTCCAGGGCCTGCCGGCGCGCATCTGCTGGCTGGGGCAGGGGGCGCGGGCGCGGTTCGGCGTGGCGTTGAACGACCTCGTGGCCAAGGGAGAGATCACGGCTCCCATCGTGATCGGCCGGGACCACCTGGACACCGGCAGCGTCGCGTCGCCGTTCCGCGAAACCGAGGGAATGCGCGACGGCTCCGACGCGATCGCTGACTGGGCGATCCTCAATGCCCTGCTCAATACGGCCTCCGGCGCGTCGTGGGTATCGTTCCATCACGGCGGTGGCGTCGGGATCGGGAATTCCCTGCACGCTGGACAGGTGAGCGTCGCCGACGGCAGTCCGGCGGCACGGCGTCGCCTGGAGCGCGTGCTCACTAACGATCCGGGGATCGGTGTCGTCCGTCACGCGGATGCCGGGTATCCGGAGGCGATCGCGACGGCGCGGCGTGAGGGGCTGCGAGTACCGATGGCGGAGGCGAACGACTGACCACGCTACTGGTCGGCGCGCGGGACGTCGTCACGTGCCGCGGCCCCGCCCGCGCCCGCCGGGGTGCCGAGATGGCCGAAGTCGAAGTGCTGCACGACGCGGCCGTGCTCATCGAAGGCGACCGGATCGCGTGGGTGGGACCACGCTCGGACGCTCGGAGCATCCATTCCGCATTCGGCAAGCCGCAGTCCGCCATTGACGTGGTGGAGGTGTCCGGGGTGCTGTTCCCCGGCTTCATTGATTGCCATACCCACGCGATCTTTGGTGCCCCGCGGCTCGACGACCACGAGCGGCGCGCCCTCGGGCAGAGTTACCAGGCGATCGCGGCCGCAGGCGGCGGCATCCTGGAATCGGTGCGGGATGTACGCGCCCGAGACCCGGCGGAGCTCGAGGCCTTGGCGCGTGCCCGCTTGCTCGCCCTGCGCGCCCACGGCAGCACGACCATCGAAGTGAAATCCGGCTACGGGCTGGAGCTTGAGTCCGAGCTGAAGCAGCTCCGGATCGTGCGCGGTCTCGCCGAGTCGGAGCGGCTGCGGCTCATCCCGACATTTCTCGGTGCCCACGAAGTACCGCCCGAGTACCGCGCCCGACGGGCTGAGTACGTGCGCCTGGTCGCCGAGGAGATGTTGCCGGCGGTGGCGCAGCAGGGGCTCGCGCGTTGTTGCGACGTGTTTTGCGAGCCGGGAGTGTTCAGCGTCGCCGAGGCGCGCGCGGTGCTGGACGCGGCGCGACACCAGGGCTTCGCGCTGAAGCTGCATGCCGATGAGCTGGAGGGCGCGGGAGGAGCGGAGCTGGCGGTGGAGCTCGGGGCCCTCTCGGCCGACCACCTGGCTGGGATTTCCGATGCCGGGATCCGCGCTCTCGCGGCGAGCGACACCATCGCCGTACTGCTTCCGGCCACCATGAGCTTTCTCGGCCGAGGTCGGCAGGCGCCGGCCCGGCGTCTGCTGGAGGCGGGGGCCGCGGTCGCTCTCGCGACGGATTTCAATCCCGGCACCTCGCCCACGATCAGCCTGCCCTTCGTGATGAGCCTCGGCGTCTCCCAGCTTGGCCTGCGATACGCGGAGGCGTTGCTTTCCGTCACGGTGAACGCGGCGGCCGCGCTCGGACTGGCCGGTGAGCGGGGGCAGATCGCGCCAGGCTTTGGGGCCGACCTGCTGGTCTGCGGAGTGGCCGACTGGCGCGAAGTGGGGTTTTGGGTGGGGGCCAACCTCGTAACCGCCGTCTGGACAGGAGGTTTCGCTTGTCCCCGCCCTGAGGGTCCGGTATCTTTAGAATTCAATGTCGAAGCTCGAAAAGCTTAAAGAACGGGCGCGCACCCTCGAGGCCAAAGACAGCCGGGCCGCTATCGATACGTGGCTGGACGTGCTCAGGGTGCAGGAAGAGGAGAGCGATCCCAACCCCGACCTTGGGATCTTCAACCGTATCGGGGATCTCTACCTCAAAGTGAAGGATCCGGGCCAGGCGGCCGATTTCTACGACCGCGCTGTGGACCGCTACGCCGAGCTCGGGTTCCATAACAACGCGATCGCGATGTGCAACAAGGTGTTGCGCAACGCGCCCGGTCGCCCGACGACCTACCTCAAGCTCGCCAAGCTGTACGCTGCGAAGGGATTCGCCGGCGAGGCGAAGCAGAATTTCATCGAGTACGCCGGGCGGATGCAGAAGGCGGGGGCGATCCAGCAGGCGTTCCAGGCGCTCAAGGAATTCGCCGATATCTCCTCCGAGGGGGAGCAGCTGCGCCAGATGCTCGAGGAGCACCTGCGCGCGTATGGTGGACCGGAGCTGCAGGCCCGGCTGTCCGGGCCGGGCTCGCGTTCGAGCGTGGCCGCTTCGGCACCGGCGTCCCCGCCCGCGAAACCCAAGCGCAAGACCACGAGCCTCGTCTTTCTGGATCTCAACGAGCCTGCGAAAGCGAAAGCGGCGCCGGCACGGCCTTCGGTGATCCGGGCGCCGCCACCGCCGCCGGCTCCCGCGCCCAAGCCGCCGCCGGCGGCGCAGATCGAGACCACGAGTCTCGCGGAAGACCTGACGGAGGCGCCGAGCGAGCAGGCGCTCGAGGGGCTTGAGCACACGAGCTCGGATTTCCAAGATGTGCGCCGCAGCGTGTCGGGGATTCCCTCGATCCGCGACGAGGTGGCGATACCTGATGCTCCGCCGCTGGCCGGACTGGAACCCACAGCGCCTGAGTCGGAGCCGGCCGAGTTTGAGCCGGCGGCCGAGCTGCCGCTGACCGACGCGTTCGGCGGCGAGGTAGCGGCCGATGAGCCGCCGGCGCCGCCGCCCCCGTCGAGCAAACGCAGAACGGTGGTGGAGATCCCCCCGCTCGAGCTCGAACCGGATTTCGATACCGATGCGCTGGAGACGTCTACGACGGCGCGCCAGCACGAAGTCGACGACGAGCCGCTGGACATCGAAGAAGGGAAGGGTTGGCTGCAGACCGAGGTGACCGTGGGGGGGCCGGAATCACCCCATCTCGACCTCGGTTTGGAAGGCGTCGTCAACCAGGGGGACCAGCCGGCCGCGCTGGTGTTCGAGGGGCTTGCCGACTCCACCCCAGCCGCCCCCACGATCGAGGAGCTCGAGGGTCGTGTCGCGGACAATCCGGACGACCCCGAGGTCCATCAGGCTCTGGGCGAAGCGCTCATTGAGGCCGGGGAGCGCGAGCGCGGGATCGAGGAGCTCGACATTGCCACGGGAGGGTTCGAGGGCGCCGGCAATCTCGCCCACGCGCAGGGGCTGGTGGACGAGATTCTGCGGCTCGATCCCAACAGCGTGCGGCACCGGCAAAAACAGGTCGAGTTCGCGTTCAAGGCCGGCGACAAGGCTCAGCTGATCGAGGCCTATCTGGAGCTGGCCGACACGCTGCTGCGGGGCGACCTCGCGGACAAGGCGCGCGCCGTGTACGAGCGCGTGGTCGAGCATGATTCCCGGAACGACCGGGCGCGAGCGGCACTGGCGATGCTCGCTCCGCCGCCCGCCGCACCACCGAAGCGGGAAGGCAAAGTGGCGGCGAAGGACGCCAAGATGCGGGTGCGCGACGAAACGGATCAGGAAGGAGACTTCGTCGATCTGGCGGCGATGGTGCTTGGCGAGGAAGACACGCCGCGCGACACGCGCATGAAGGTCGAGGACGAGGAGCCCACCGGGGACGAGGAGCAGGATTTCCAGGAGATGCTCACCCGGTTCCGGCAGGGGATCGACGAGAACATCGAGGAAACCGATTTCCAATCCCACTACGATCTCGGAGTCGCGTTCAAGGAAATGGGTCTGCTGGACGAGGCCATTGCCGAGTTCCAAAAGGCGCTGCGCGCGCCGGAAGGGAAGTTGCGGACCTCGGAAGCGCTGGGCGTCTGTTTCCACGAGAAGGGCGCTCACGTGGTAGCGGAATCGATCCTGCGCCGGGCGCTCGAGCTGCCGTCCAGTCGTGATCAGGAACGACTCGGCATCCTCTACTGGCTCGGTCGAGCGCTCGAGGATCAAGGCAAAGGGGCCGAGGCGCGCGACTTGTACGGGCGCGTGTTCGCGGTGGACATCCGGTTCTTGGACGTAGGGGCGCGAGTCAAGGCGCTGGCCAAGGCGCGCTGAGTGAGCGAACAGGTCCTTCGGATCACGTTGCCGGATATCCAACGCCCCGTCGCGGCCGATCTGGAGCGCGTGGACGAGGAGCTCCGCCGGATCGTCACCGCCGATTTCCCCATCATCGCCAACGCCAATGACCATCTGCTGCGGGTGAAGGGGAAGCTGTTCCGCCCCACGCTGTTGTTGCTGAGCCACCAGGCGGCCGGTGGCGGGGACGCGCGGGTGGCGACACTGGCGGCGGTGGTCGAGCTCATCCATCTCGCGACCTTGGTGCATGACGACTCGGTGGACCACTCGGCGCTGCGACGCGGCATGCCGACGCTCAACGCCTTGTTCTCCCATCAGGTCGCCGTGATCATGGGCGATTACCTGTACTCCCGCGCCATCATCGAGCTGGTGCGGGTCGGGGATCTCGAGCCGCTGCGGATCTTTGCCCGCGTGACCAACGAGATGACGATCGGCGAGATGCGCCAGCTGGAGGCGCACGACAAGCTGGTGTTCGGCGAGGAGCAGTACGACCTGTTGATTCGTGCCAAGACCGCCTCTCTCCTGTCCGGTGCCTGCGAGGTGGGGGCGCTGCGCGCCAGCGCTGCGGTGCGCGACGCGCTCGCCCGCTTCGGTATGCTGCTCGGCATGGCGTTCCAGATCACCGACGACTTGCTCGACTACACCCAGCCGGAAGCGGTGACCGGCAAGCCGTTCGGGTTGGACCTGAAGGAACACAAGGTCACGCTGCCGCTGATTGCCGCCTTGCCGCGGCTGGCCGCGGCGCAGCGGCAGGACGTGGTCAGCCTCATGGCGACGGCCGCGCCGTCCCCGCACCAGGTGGCGCACGTGATGGCGCTGGTGGAGGCGGTGGGCGGACTCGACTACGCGCGGCGCCGCGCGCTGGAGCTGGCGCAGCAGGCGGAGGCCGAGTTGGCCGCGCTCCCCGCCTCCACGGCGCGTGAAGCGCTGCGCGACAGCATCGCGTACGCGGTTGAGCGGCGGAGCTGATCGTGGCGCACGGTCCGCGGCGCCCGCTATTTTACCTGGGCGTCCTCGCTACAGGATTCGTACTCGGCGGGTTCCTGCATGCCTTGCTGCGACGCTTTCTGCCGCAGGGCGCCGCAAAGGAGTTCTTCACCACCGCGGTTATGCCGACGTTCGGACCGGTGCACCTGGACCTGCTGGTGGTGTCGATTACGTTGGGGCCGATCGGGCTCGAAGTGTCGCTGCTTTCGGTGCTAGGGGTGGCGATCGCGTATTTCGTGGCTCGAGCGCTCTTCTAATAAAGAGGAGTTGAGCATGGGTGGATTGTCGCTGACGCACATCGTGATTCTGCTGGTAATCGCGCTGCTGATTTTCGGGGCGAAGCGCATTCCGGAGATCGGCTCATCGCTCGGCAAGGGCATTCGGGAGTTCAAGAACAGCCTGAAGGAAGTGGGATCGGACGAGCCGCAGCCGCCGCTGCCTCCGCCCCCGCCCGGGGCATCGTCGTCCATGCCGCCCTCGGGGGGGGAGCCGAAGCGCCTCAACCAGTAGACCCAGGGCGCGGTGCCGCATGGGTGATCTGAGCATAGGCGAGCTGGTCATCCTGCTCGCTATTGCCCTGCTCGTGTTCGGGGGGAAGGGGCTGCCGGAGGCCGGGCGGACCATCGGGAAGGGATTGCGCGAGTTCCGCCGGGCGATCAACGAAGCCCAAGACGCGATGGGACGGCCGGACGATCCGTCGCCGCCTCCCGCGCCTCCTCCCGACGAGTCTCGACCGAAGCGGCTGCTCGACTGACTCCTCGCCGCCGGCTAGCTGCCGGCGGTCGCGTTCTGCGGCCGGAAAATCTCCTTGCGGCGGTCCACCACCTTCGCACGGCCGCGCAGCCCGGCGAAGTACGCTTCGACCCGGGCCTGCCGGGCAGCCTGCGACAGGGCTTCGCGTTGCTGGTCTCGCTGCGCGAGCCAGGCCATCGAGTCCGCCGTCTGCCGCGCGAGCACCTCGATGAGGAACGCGCGGTGCTCACCCGCAATGACGCCGCTCCGTTCGCCGACGCGCAACCCGAACGCGGCGCCCAGCACCCTGGGCTCGCCCCGCAGAATCCCCGATGGGTGCAGCCGGGAGAACGGCCCCAGGCGCTGGGCCGGCAACCCTCGCGCCGTTGCGGCCTCGAGCAACGACGGCGCGGTTTTGAGGGACGCCGCCGTGCTTTCGGCTCGCTCTTTCCACAGGGCGGCCTTCTTCTCGAGGCGCGCCTGGTACACCACCTGCTCCCGCACCTGGGCGAGCGGCGGCACCCCTTCGGGAAGGAGCGAGTCCAGCCGGAACACGTAGTAGGCGACTTCGCCCTCGATCACGGGACTGGTTTCGCCCGGCAGGTGCTCGAACGCCCACACGCTGATGTCAGGGATCACGTATTTCCCCAGCACCATGCGATCCCCTTCGACCAGCTTCGGCGCCTTCGCGACGGGCAGGTTGAGTCGGAGCGCGGCGCTGTCGAGCAGCCAGCCGCTGTCCCGCTCCGCGACCAGCCGGTCGAGGCTGTCGGCGCGCGATTCGACCGAATCCCGGTGTGCGCCCGCCAGCTCGATCGGAATGAGAATGTGCCGGACGTGCAACGAGTCGCCCTTGGCTGCGTCGAGCCGGATGAGGTGGTAGCCGAAGCCCGAGCGCACCGGTCGTGACACCTGGCCGACCGCGAGGCCGCGCAGCCCTGCCAGGAACAACGAGTCGAAGCCGGGCTCGTTTCGCTTGATCCAGCCAAGGTCACCACCCTGGCCCCCGCTGACCGTGTCCGCCGATTCGCGTCGCGCCACCGCTTCGAATTTCGTCAGGCTCGCCGCGGCCTCGGCGCGGAGC
>JBOHSO010000190.1:0-4481 GCA_050921685.1 Gemmatimonadales bacterium | reverse complement strand
AGGAACAGCTCGCGGACGAAGCTCGGGGCCGCCCACTGCTCCTCGCGGGCGGCCTCGGCGACGGCCCGCGCTTCGTCGGCGCTGACCTTGGGCTTGGGTTCGGCAGCGGTGGTGGTCATGTGGCCTAATCTACAAGAGGCGCCGTCAGCCGTCAGCCGCCAATCAGCTGTCGGCTTGACAGGCCTCCGTGCGCGGGGTCATTCGCCTCGCTCATACAAGGAGATCTGTACATGCGATCTGCCGTCCTGCTCCTCGGCCTGCTGCTCCCCGGGAACCTCGCCGCCCAGCTCCCACCGCCACCACTCCGGATTCTGATCAAGGCCGGCCGCCTGATCGACGGGCGGGCCGACCAGGCGCAGACGAATATGGGCATCCTGATCGAGGGGGACCGGATCATGGCCGTCGGCCCGCTTGCCCGGATGCAAGCCCAGGCGGGCGACGCCAGCGTGATCGATCTGGGCACGATGACCGTGCTGCCCGGCTTGATCGACACCCAATCGGGCCGTCCTCGCCGCGCGCAACGCACGGCTCGCGTTGGAGCACGGGTTTACGACGCTGCGCGATGTCGAGACGGAAGGGGCGATGTACGCGGACGTCGACGTGAAGCTGGCGGTGAACCGCGGCGAGGTGCCGGGGCCGCGCATTTTCGCGTCGACGCGGGCCATGTCGCCGACCGGGATGTACCCGATCCTCTCGCCCAACTGGGAGCTCGAGCTGCCTCACGGCGTCCAGCCGGTGGACGGCGTCGACCACGCGCGCCTCGCGGTGCGCCAGCAAGTCGGCCACGGGGCGGACTGGATCAAATACTACTCCGACCGCCGGTACTACTTCACCGCCGACTCGGCGTTGCGCAGCTGGGTGAATTTCACGGAGGCCGAGGCCCGGGCCATCGTGGACGAGACGCACCACCTTGGCCGGCGAGTGGCGGCGCACGCCATCGGCGCCGACGGCATCGGTGCGGCGCTCGCCGCCGGCGCCAACTCGATCGAGCACGGCGATGGGCTCACCGACTCGCTATGACGCCGATGCAGGCGATCAAGTCCGGAACGTCGGTTGCCGCCGAGCTGCTGGGCCAGCAGGGGAGCCTCGGAGCCGTCGCCCCCGGACTGTTTGCGGACATCGTCGCCGTCGCCGGCGACCCCCTGCAGGACATCACGGAACTCCAGTGGGTGAAGTTCGTTATGAAAGGCGGCACCGTGTACCTTTCTCCATAGTGCGGCGCGCGCTCGTCGGTTTCGCGATGCTCAGTATCGGCGCCGCCGGCACCGGCCAGGGCCAGCAGCTCGGTCCCGCCGGCACCGGCGGCGTCGCGGCGTTGGCCAATGCCCTGGAGCAGCTCGGCGGCGCCAAGCGCGTCCTCGTCATCGCCGCCCACCCCGATGACGAGGACTCCCAGCTGCTCACCTGGTTGTCGCGCGGGGTCGGTGCCCAGGCCGCCTATCTGGCGCTGAACCGCGGGGAAGGCGGCCAGAACCTCATCGGGCCCGAGCTGGGTCCGGAGCTGGGGATCATCCGGAGCGAGGAGCTGCTCGCGGCGCGAGCGATCGACGGCGCCCGGCAGTTCTTCACGCGCGTGTATGACTTCGGCTACTCCAAGTCCGCCGACGAGTCGTTGCGATTCTGGCCACGCGATTCCCTCCTGGCCGACGTGCTCGCGGTGATCCGTCGCTTCCGTCCCCAGATCATCGTCTCGGTCTTTTCGGGGACGCCGCGCGACGGGCACGGCCAGCATCAAGTGGCGGGCATCATCGCGCGACAGGCGTTCGACCTGCTGCGCGATTCGACCTGGGGACCGGTCAAGCTCTATCGCTCGGCGAATTTCGACACGGCCGCCACGACCCTCACGATCCCCACCGGCGGCCTCGATCCCGTGCTCGGCCAGTCGTACTACCAGATCGCCATGGCCGGCCGCAGCCGCCACCGCTCGCAGGACTTCGGCGCGCTCCAGCGACTGGGGCCCGCGGCCACACGGCTCGCGCTCGTCGCGTCACGAGTCGGCGACGCGCACGAAGGGGGGCTGTTTACCGGTATCGACACCGTCCCGCACGGCCACGAGCGGTTCCGCGCGCTGATCGATTCGGCGCGCACCCGCCTCAATCCCTTTACACCGGCGGCCGTCACCCCGCTGCTCGCGCGGGCGATGGCCGCTCTCGGCACGGAGGACGATGAGCAGCGGCGCCTCCTCGAGGGCGCACTCGCCACGGCGACCGGCGTCGTGGTGGACGGCATCGTGGATGACGGGATCGTGATTCCCGGTGAGCGCGTGCAGGTCGAAATCAGCGTGTGGAACGGGGGCGGTGAGCCGGTGCCGGTCGACGCGGTCGACCTGGCCGCCCCGGAGGGCTGGACCGTGGAGCGGCTCGACGCCCCGTGGGCCACGGTGGCGCCCGGCACCCTCGCCGTGCGGCGCTTCGCGGTCACGGTGGCGTCGAACGCGCCGCGCTCGCGCGCCTATTTCCTGCGCCGGCCGATGCAGGGAGCGCTGTACGACTGGAGCGACGTCCCACCCGAGCTGCGGGGCCTGCCGTTCGAGCCGGCCCCGCTCCACGCCCGCGTGCGGTGCACCCTCGGCGGCGTGCGGGTGACGCTGGCGCGCGAAGTCGTCTTCCGCTACCGCGACCAGGCGATTGGAGAGATCCGCCGCCCGTTGTTCGTCACCCAACCCTTCGATGTCGTCGTGACGCCCAGCCTGATCGTGTGGCCGGTGGACGGGGGAACGGGTTCCACGCGCCGGGTGCTGGTGTCCGTCACCAATCGCGCGCGGGGCGCGACCACGGCCAGGGTTCGGTTGGCCGTGCCGGCGGGTTGGGCCCCCGCCCCGGCAGAGACGCTGACGTTTGCCCGCGAGGACGAGTCACGCAGCGAGACGTTCACGGTTCGGCTGCCACCCACCGCGAGCCCTGGAACGACGACGCTGCACGTCACGGCGACGGGGAACGATGGGCGGCCGAGCGACGGCGCGCTCGCGATCATCGACTATCCGCACGTGCGCCCGCGGCCCTCGGCGCACCCGTCGACGGTCGAGATTCGGGTCGCCAAGATGTTGCTGCCCCGCCTCACGCGCGTGGGGTACGTGCGCGGTGCGGCCGACCGGGTCCCCGAGGCGCTCGAGGAAGTGGGCGTACCCATCGTCCTACTCGACGCCGATTCGCTGGCCCGCGGGGACCTGTCGCGCTACGACGCCATCGTAATCGGCAGCCGGGCCTACGAGACCGTCCCGGCGCTGCTGGCCAACAACGGTCGGCTGCTCGACTACGTACGCGATGGGGGACTCCTCGTCGTGCAGTATCAGCAGTACCCGTTCATCGATGGGGGCTACGCTCCGCTTCGCCTGAGCATCGCCCGGCCGCACGACCGGGTGTCCGACGAGACGGCGCCGGTCGTGCCGCTGCAACGGGCGAGCCCGGTGTTTCACACCCCGAACGAGATCACGCCGGACGATTGGGAGGGATGGGTGCAGGAGCGCGGGCTGTACTTCGCGCGCGAATGGGATTCGACCTACGTTGCGCCGCTCGAGACGCACGACCCGGGCGGCCCGCCGCTGCAGGGCGGGCTGCTCGTGGCGCCGCTCGGCCGCGGCACCTACGTGTATACGGGGCTGAGCTTTTTCCGGCAGCTGCCGGCGGGCGTGGTCGGAGCGTATCGCCTGTTTGCCAACCTGCTGGGGCTCCGGGCGCACCATGTGCCGTAGCCGTTCCCTGTCGGCGCTCCTGTTGTTGGCGGCCATCGGTTGCTCGTCAGGGGGCCGGACTCCTCTCATTATTTACACGCCGCACGGGCGAGATCTGCTCACGCTGCTGAAAGCCAGATTCGAGCAGCTCCACCCCGACGTCGACGTCCGCTGGCTCGACATGGGGTCCCAGGAGGTGTACGACCGGGTCCGGTCCGAGCGCAGCAATCCGCAGGGAGACGTGTGGTTCGGCGGCCCGGGGACGATTTTCGCGCTCGGCGCCAGAGACTCGCTGCTGGAGTCATTCCGCCCGACCTGGGCCGATGCCATCACGCCGCGCGGGCGCGGGCCGGGAGCGCTCTACCACGCCGCCTACGAGACGCCGGCCGTGATTATCTACGCTGAGCGGGCGCTGCGGCCCGAACAGGCGCCGCAAGACTGGGACGATCTGCTCGATCCGAAGTGGAAAGGAAAGGTCCTGATCCGCGACCCCATCGCGAGTGGGACGATGCGCGCGGTGTGGGGGATGATCATCGAGCGTGGCTTGCGGCAGACCGGCGACACCGCTGCCGGATTCGCCTGGCTGCGCCGGCTCGACGCGCAGACCAAGGAGTACGTGCTCAACGGTCCGCTGCTCGACCAGAAAATCGTGCGCCAGGAAGGGCTGGTGTCGATCTGGGACCTTCCCGACATCCAGCTCAACCGGCGCGACGGCCTGCCGCTGGGCTACGTGTTCCCGCGCAGCGGCGCCCCGGTGATTCCCGACGCGATCGGCGTGGTGCGGGGCACGCGCCGCCGCGACGTCGCCCGC
>JBOHSO010000189.1:0-3993 GCA_050921685.1 Gemmatimonadales bacterium | reverse complement strand
GGGAAGGGTTTCGCCGACCTCCCAGAAAAGGAAGGCCTCGCCCGCTGCCGCGCCGTCGGGGTGGAGTTCGAGCGCGCCGAGCAGGACGCGGACTGCCGCGACTTCGGCGTCAAGTTCGACGTTGTGTTCTTCGAGTCGTCCGCCTACCGCGACAAGCTGATCGACAAGACCCTCGCCGACCTCGCCGCGCGCGGCCACACCTTCGAGCAGGATGGGGCGCTGTGGCTCCGGACCACCGCATTCGGTGACGACAAGGACCGCGTGCTGCGGAAGTCGGACGGGACCTACACCTACCTGCTGCCCGACATCGCCTACCACCGCGACAAGCGCGAGCGCGGCTTCGCCCATGCGATCGACATCTGGGGCGCCGACCACCACGGCTATATCGCCCGCCTGCAGGCCGCCATGGAGGCGCTCGGCTACCCCAAGGACTTCTTCACCGCCATCATCGTGCAGCTGGTGCGCGTGATGCGCGGCGGCGAAGAGGTGCGCTTCTCCAAGCGCGCCGGCGACCTCGTGACGCTGCGCGACCTGTTCGAGGAGACCGGCGTGGACGCGGCGCGCTACTTCTTCCTGATGAAGCGTGCCGACACCCAGTTCGTCTTCGACGTTGACCTGGCAAAGAGCCAGACCGACGAGAACCCGGTGTTTTACGTGCAGATGGCGCACGCCCGCATGAGCGGCATCTTCCGGGTGGCCGCGCGGCCACCGGAAGCGGTGACCGCCGACGGCGTCGACCTCGGGGTCCTCACCCAGCCTGAGGAGCAGGACTTGCTCAAGGACATCGCCGACTTCCCCGCCACCGTGGCCCGCGCCGCCGCCGCGCGCGAGCCGCACCGCGTCACCGGCTACCTCGAGACCGTGGCGCGCCTCACCCACGCCTGGTACCACAAGTACCGCGTGCTGGGCGAACCGGAGGAACAGGCGCGCCTCGTGCTCGCCCGCGCCGTGCGCCAGGTGCTGGCCAACGGGCTCGCCGTGCTCGGCCTCTCCGCCCCGGACCGGATGTAGCCGTGAGCCTGCTCGTCGTCGGCTCGATCGCGCTCGACTCGGTGGCCACGCCGTTCGGCCAGACCGCCGACGCCCCCGGCGGCTCGGCGGTGTTCTTCGCCGCCGCCGGCTGCCTGCTGCACCCGGTGCAGGTGGTGGGCGTCATCGGCTCCGACTACCCGCTGGGCGTCCTGAAGCGGCTCGAGGGCCGCGGCGTGGACCTGTCCGGCGTCGAGCAGGTGCAGGGCGAATCCTTCAGGTGGAAGGCGAAGTACTCCTACGACCTCGCCAGTCGCGAGACGCTGGACACGCGCCTCGGCGTGTTCGCCCACTTCCGCCCCAAGATCCCCGCCGCCTTCCAGAAGGCTCGCTACGTGTTCCTGGGGAACATCGATCCCGGCCTGCAGCTCGGCGTGCTGGACCAGGTGACCGAGCCCGGCCTGGTGGCGTGCGATACGATGAACTACTGGATCACCTCCAAGCGCGAGCTGTTGACCGAGCTGCTGCGCCACATCGACATCCTGATGGTGAACGACACGGAGGCGCGCGAGCTGTCGAGCGACTGGAACATCTACCGCGCCGCGCGCTGGATCCTGGAGCGCGGCCCCAAGCGGGTGGTGATCAAGCAGGGCGAGCATGGCGCGCTGCTGGTGGACGCCGAGGCGACCTTCAAGGTGCCCGCCTACCCGCTCCAGGAGGTGTTCGACCCCACCGGCGCGGGTGACGCCTTCGCCGGCGGGTTCATGGCCTACGTGGCGAGCGTGGACGATCACTCGACCGCATCGCTGCGCCGCGCGATGGTGTACGGCGCGGCGATGGGATCGTTCGCCGTCGAGGCGTTCGGCATCCAGGGGTTCGACAAGGTCACGCCGGCAGACGTGCGCGCCCGGGTGCGGGCGTTCAAGGACCTGGTGCACTTTGAGCTCGACTGACCCCCCCCGCTACGCTGCGGCGGGCGTGCACCTGGACGCCGCCGAAGCCGCGAAGCGGCGCATCACGGCGCTCGTCGCCAAGACCCGTACGCGCTTCGCCACCGGGAGGCTGGGCGGGTTCGGCGGCATGGTGCGCGTGCCTCCGGACTACGAGCGGCCCGTGCTCGTGCTCTCGACCGACGGCGTCGGCACCAAGGTGTTGGTAGCCGCGGCGGCCGGGGTGCACGACACGGTGGGCGAAGACCTCGTCAATCACTGCGTGAACGACATCCTGGTGCACGGCGCCACGCCGCTCGCGTTCCAGGACTACATCGCGAGCGGACGGCTCGTGCCCGAGGTCGCCGCCGCCCTGGTCGAAGGCATCGCGCGCGGCTGCACGGCCCACGAAATGACCTTGTCGGGCGGCGAGACCGCCGAGCTGCCCGATCTCTACGCCGAGGGCCACTTCGACCTCGCCGGGACGATCGTGGGGGTAGTGGAAGAGGCCGCGGCGCTGCACGGCGACGCGGTGGCGCCGGGCGACACTCTGATCGGCTACGCCTCGAGCGGGCTGCACACCAACGGCTACACGCTGGCGCGCCGCATCCTGTTCGATCAGCTGAAGCTTGGCATCGAAGACCGGTTCCCCGACTCGAACTCGAGTGTCGCCGAAGTGCTGCTCGCGGTGCACGCGAGCTACGCCGCCGCCGTCACGCCGGTGTTGCCGAGGCTGCACGCGCTGGCTCACGTCACGGGCGGGGGGATCGCCGGCAACCTGGTCCGGGTGCTGCCGGAGGGGTGCGAGGCCGTGGTGGACGCGGGCTCCTGGGCGTGGCCGCCGGTGTTCCGCGTGCTGAAGACCGCGGGCGACGTGGCGCTCACCGAGATGCGCCGCGTGTTCAACCTCGGGCTCGGGATGATCGCGGTGGCCGATCGCGGCGACGTGGACGAGGTGCGGCGCGCCGGCGAGCGCGCCAAGATCCGCACGTGGATCGTGGGGGAGATCAAGCCGGGGAGGCGGGGCGTTAGATTTGTGGAAAGGTGAAATGAAGGCCATGAAAGCCTCCTGTGCGTTTCTCGTCGCTTCTTTTTCCTGGGCCGCAGGGCCGCTCGGCGCCCAATGCAGCGGCAGCCCGTCGGTGCAGGTGGTGTGCAACCGGGCGATCGATGCACTGAAGACGTTCCACCCGGCGGCGGGAATCATCGTGAGCGGCGGCAACCCGTCGCTCGGCAGCGCCCGCGCGCTGGGCGGGTTGGGCCACGGGTTCGTGTCGGCGCGGGTGAACGCCGTGAAGGTCATCGTCCCCAACCCCGACACCACGAGCGGCGGCGCCACGGTCGAGGGGCTGGTCCCGGCACCGGTGGTGGAGCTGGGCGTGGGCCTCTGGCCGGGACTGCGTGGCGGGCTCCTCGCGGTCGATGGGTTGCTCTCGGCGACGCTCGTGCCGACGCACGCGGTGGACAACCTGCGCGTCGACTCGGGCGCCACCCGCGTCGGCAGCCTGGCGCTCGGGATCGGCTATGGCGTGCGGGTGAGCGCGTGGCGCGGCGCCTTCCCGATCCCGGCCGTGTCGCTCAGCGTGATGCGGCGCTCCCTGCCGCGCGTCGCCTACGGGCGGCTCGCGCCCTCGAGCCTGTCGGCGGGCGACGCGTTCGAGTTCGACACCGACCTCCGGGCGACCAACGTGCGGCTCACGGCGAGCTACCGACTGCCGGTCGTCGACGTGGCGGCCGGGATCGGGTTCGATCGCTACACCTCGCACGGGCGGCTGCGCTACTACGACAACCCGCCGCTCAACACGCTGGCGACGGTGCCGTTCGAGCCGCGCAACTCGCGGCAGCTCGTGTTTGTCAACGCCGCGGCACAACTTTCGGCTCTGGCGCTGGGCGCCGAGATCGGCTATCAGACGGGCAAGGACCAGCGGCTCAGTACCACCTACGCATTCGACGCGACGGGGGGGCACGTCTTTGGCGGCATCGGTCTCCGCTTCGGCTTCTGACGTGCCGCTGGAGCGCGCGGCGATGCAGCGGGCCCTCGAGCTGGCCCGCCGCGGCTGGGGCCGGGTGTCCCCGAACCCGTTGGTGGGGGCGG
>JBOHSO010000188.1:0-2057 GCA_050921685.1 Gemmatimonadales bacterium | reverse complement strand
GTGCAGCACTACCTCGACCAGCTGCGCCGGCAGACCTACATCGACGTTCGGCTGTAGCCATGGCTCGCCGCCCGCGCCTCGCCGTCACGTTGGGCGACCCGCGCGGCATCGGGCCCGAGGTCGTATCGCGCGCGCTCAGCGACGCCCCGCTCGCCGCGGACATCGTGCTCGTCGGCCCCGACGATCTGCTCGGCGCTATCCCGGCACGCAGCCGGCTGGGTGTAGGGGAATGGGGCAGGGGGAAGGGGGTGGGGGGGAGCGGAGACGACGAGCTCGCACGAGCAGCCGGCACGCTGGCGGCGCGCGCGATCGAGCGGGCCGTGTGGCTGGCGCGCGCGGGTGAAGTGGATGCCATCGTAACGGGCCCGGTGGAAAAGCGCGCCCTCCATTTGGCCGGGTACCGGTTTCCGGGCGTGACCGAGTTCCTGTCCCACCTCACCGAGAATCTCCCTACCGTGATGATGCTGGTCGCCGGCCAGCTCCGCGTCGTGCTCGTCACCACGCACATCCCGTTGCGCGAGGTGCCACAACGGGTCACCACCGAGGGTGTGGTGGCGGTTGGCCGGATCGCGGCCACGGCGTTGACGCGTTGGTGGGGCGTGGCGGCGCCGCGGCTTGCGCTGTGCGCATTGAACCCCCACGCCGGTGAGGCCGGACTGTTTGGTGACGAAGACGACCGCGTGCTCCGCCCCGCAGCGCAGGCGCTGGGGGCCGCGGGACCGCTGCCGGCCGACACCGTTTTTGTACGGGCGCTGCGAGGCGAGTTCGACGCCGTGCTCGCGCCCTACCATGACGTCGGGATGACCGCCGTGAAGGTGGCGGGATTCGGGACGGGTGTGAATGTCACGCTGGGCCTGCCGTTTCCGCGCACGGCGCCCGACCACGGCACGGCGTTCGACATCGCGGGGAAGGGAGTGGCGAACGCCGGTTCCATGAGAGCGGCGCTCGAACTGGCAACCGCTCTGGCGGTTCGTGCCACGGGTGCCTAGAACGCCCTCAGGGTTTGCTGATCGTCACCCGCACCTTTCCGACTCGCCGCCCTTCCATTTCCACGACCTCGAGGGTCGCGCCGCCGAGCGTCACCCGATCGCCCACTTTGGGGAGTCGCCCCAACGCGCCGAACACCAATCCGCCGATCGTAGTGAAGTCGATATCGCTGAGCTGCAACCCGTAACTCTTGTTGACGTCGGAGATCTCGGTGCTGCCGGCGATCGCCTGAGCCGGCGCCGCGCCGGGGCCTCCCGCGGCTCCTCCGACGTCGGGGCGATCGTACTCGTCGTAAATCTGGCCGACGATCTCCTCCAGCAGGTCCTCCATGGTCACGAGCCCGGCGGTGCCGCCATACTCGTCCAGCACCATGGCGAGGTGGACCTTCTGCCGCTTCATGTCGGCCAGCACGTCTTCGACCTCGCGCGTACCGGGGACGAACAGGGGCGGCCGCAGGATCGTCTCGAGCGTTTGCCCCGTCTCGGGTTCGCCCGGTTTCCCCCGCAACGCGCGCAGGATGTCCTTCGCATGCACCGTCCCGACGATGTCGTCGAGCGACTCGCGGTACACCGGGTAGCGCGAGCGACCGGCCGCCGCGACGCGGTCGGCGGCGTCGGCGAGCGACAGCGTCGCCGGCAAGGCCACCATCCGGGTCCGCGGCGTCATCACCTCGCGGGCGTTTTTCTCGCTGAACTCGAACACCCCTTCGATCATGCGCGCGTCCTGGGTGCCGAGCCGGCCGGTTTTCCGGGTCTGCTCGACCAGCATCATGATCTCCTCGGGGGAGTGGACGCGCTCGTGCTCGGTCGGCGGGCGCGCGCCGAACAGCCTCAGGATGCCGTTGGCCGTCCCGTTGAGGAGCCAGATGAACGGGTTGGTCGCGATCGTGAAGACGATCAGCGGCGGCGCCACCCAACGGCTGGTCTGCTCCGGATGCAGCAGGGCCAGCGCCTTGGGCGCTAGCTCGCCGAGCACGATGTGGAGGAACGTGATGATCGCGAACGCGACGCCGACCGCCACGCTTTCCGTCGCGATCACGTCGACCGGCGCGGGGAGCCCCGTGAACAGGT
>JBOHSO010000187.1:0-15640 GCA_050921685.1 Gemmatimonadales bacterium | reverse complement strand
GCCCGACGGTGCGTGGCGTGCGGCAGGAGGTGACCGTGGCGCCCGCAGTGACGGTGCGTCCGCTCGCCGGGTGGCTCGCTCTTTCCGCACAGGCCGCCTACGCCACCTCCGCAGTGCGCGGCTACGGCCTCCAGGCGAGTGCCGAGCTGCCAGGGGGGCTCGGCCTGGGATTCGTTGCGCGGTTGGACACGGACCGCTCCTGGCACCGCACCGCGCTCACGCTAGGGTTGTCGCTCGGCCGCGCCGATCGCGTGGGGCTCGTCGGGTCGACGCCTGGCGATGCCTCACGCTTCGAGGCGACCAGCCTGTATGGTGTATCGAGCCGAACCCCGACGCGCTAAGGACGAACCCGCCCCCCGCCTGCGCCGCGCAACTGCGTGTCCATGCGCAACCCCTCCCGCGACACCGAATCGTGGTGCAGCAGCCGGTCGACCCGCTGCGCCAGCTCCCACCCCCCGCGTGGCGACATCTCCGGGTAGACGGTGTCACGACGGCTGCCGGGCAGGATGAGGATGTAGCGCACGTCGAGCCCGACCTTCCACCGCACCGCGAACGTGTAGGCGACGCTATCGCGCGGATAGGCGCGCGTGTGGTGCGGGGTGAGAATCGTGACGCGCCGCTGCGACACGAGGAATAGGATCGAATCACCGCGATCGCCGGGTTGAAAGGCGAGCTGTACGGTATCGCCCGGCTGGACGGCCTCCCGCGCGGCCAGCGCCTGGGCCAGGCTGTCGGGGACGTTCGCGCCGGTGAACACACGCGCCGGCGCGCTCAGTACGTACCAGAACACGACGGCCGCTCCGGCGACGAAGGCGATCCCGGCGAGACATCCGGCCGCGCCGACCCCCACCAGGGATTTGACCGCGAGGCTCAGCCACCGGCGGCCCGGGTGCACGCGATCGCGCGCCGCGGTCGGCAGGGCGTCGACCAGCGCGCGACTCACCTCCCCCGCGGTCTGGTATCGCTGTGCCGGGTCCTTGGCAAGCATGCGCTCGAGCACGGCCGCCAGCTGCGGCGTCACATCGGGACGGGTGCGGCGGATGTCGGGTGGAGTGGCGGTGAGCTGTTGGGCGATGATCTTCGCCGAGGAGTCGCCGTCGAACGGCGGCGCGCCGGTGAGCATCTGGTAGAGGACGATCGCCAGGGAATAGATGTCGGAGCGTCCATCCACCACATCGCCCGCCGCCTGCTCCGGGCTCATGTACTGCGGCGTCCCGATGATCATGCCCTCGGTGGTGAGCTGCGCGGCGGTCGCGGCCTGCGCCGCCTTGGCGATGCCGAAATCGGTGACCAGCACATGACCGCGCTTGTCGAGCAGGATGTTGTCCGGCTTCACGTCGCGGTGCACGATGCTCTCGGAGTGCGCGTACGAGAGGGCGTCGGCCACCGCTCGGGCCACCCGAGCGGCATCGCCCACGGACATGCGCCGAGTGGTGGCGAGCAGCTGCCGCAGCGAAGGTCCGTCGATGCAGCGCATCACGATGTACAGCAGGTCGCCCGGCTGCCCGACTTCGTAGATCGGCACGATGTTGGGGTGCTCGAGGCGCGCGATCGTTTGCGCTTCTCGCACGAAGCGATCGGCGAGCATGGGCGAGGGCGCCCCGGCGACGTCCAGCACCTTCACCGCCACGTCACGGTTCAAAGCCTGATCGCGCGCACGGAACACGACGGCGAAGCCGCCCTGTCCCAGCAGCGGCCCGACGCTGAACTGTTGGCCCAGCGCCTGTTGCAAACGCTGCTGCAGCGCGGCGGTGTCCATCGGGGCCGCCAAACCTAGAAACGCCCGCGGGGCGGCGCTAGGGCTTGCGTCCCGGGCGCCGGGCGACGCAGATCAGATGCGAGACGACATGACCCTCGGCGGTAGACGAAGCGCGATCGGTCGGGTGGCTTCGGGGCTCCCGGTGCTGGCGGCCCTCTGGCTGTTCGGCGTGTGGCCGCCGCCGGCGTGGTGGCGCACTCATTGGCCGCGTCAGTCGGCGATGATGCGGCTGCGCGGCGACGCGGTCTTGTATCAGCCGTCAGCGCTCAGCGATCTGCCGCTCGTCCTGCAGCGCATGGTGATAATCGGCGAAGACTCGCGCTTTCCCACCCATCATGGCCTCGATTTCGAAGAGATCCGGGAGGCCCTTGGCCTCGATCGGGGCGCGGGCGTTGGCCGAACGGTCCGGACCCTTTGGAGCCGGCGCGACCGACTGCGAGGGGCGAGCACCATCACCCAGCAGCTGGCGAAGAACCTGTATCTCTCACCATCGCGCAATCCGCTGCGCAAACTGAAGGAGGCAATGACCGCGGTTCGCCTCGAGCTCGCCCTCCCCAAGGATCGGATCCTCGAGCTGTATCTCAACCTCGTCGAGCTGGGGCCCAGTGTATGGGGGATGCCGGCGGCGAGTCAGCACTATTTCGCGGTGCCGGTGGCGCGGCTGAGCGAGGACCAGGCCGCCGCGCTGGCCGCGACGCTGCCGTTTCCGCTGCGCTCCAACCCGGCCTACCGGTCCATCCGGATGCTCCACCGGCGCGATCTCATCCTCGCCCGGTATCACGGGGAGGATGTCTACATTCCGCCTGAGGAGGAGCTGCTCGACTCGCTGCCGGTACTCGAGTTTACCCCGCCGGTGATCCCGCCGGTGATCGACTCGCTGATGCGGGACACGATCACGGTGCCCCTGGACACCGTCCCGCCGGACAGCGTGCGGGACACCACGCGAGACTCGACGGGCGGCGCCGAGCCTAGGCGCCGAGAAGACTAGTCGACCAGCCGAAGCGGCATCACCAGCGCCAGGTAGCTCGCCGGATCGTCCCACCCCACCGGCTCGATCGTGGCCGCCCGCTCGGGTGCCTTGAACGTGAAGCGTACCTCGTCGGTTGGCATGTACTTCAGGATCTCCAGCAGGTACGTGGCGTTGAACCCGATCTCCAGGGGCTCGCCCTCGTAGGTGATGGCGAGCTCGTCCTGTGCTTCGCCTAGGTCCGGCGTTTGCACCGAGAATTTCGCCAAGCCGCCGGTGAAACCGAGGCGAATGCGGTGCGTCTGGTCACTCGCCACCACGCTCATGCGCCGCAGGGCCGCGCTCATCGACGCCTTGTCCACCGTGGCGGACTTGTCGTTTTCCCGCGGGATGACCTGCTCGTAGTTCGGGTACGGGCCCTCGATCAGCCGAGAGTACACCAGCTTGCCGCCGGCCCGGAACCCGATGTGGTTGTCGCTCTTCGCGACCTCGAGGGCGTCCTCCGGGCCGAACAGCCGACGCAGCTGCTCCAACGCTTTGGGCGGTACGATCAGGTCGGCAGTCGAGCCGCCACTCGCGGGCACATCCATCTTGGCCAGCCGGTGTCCGTTGGTGGCGACCATGCGCATCCGGTCGGGTCGCAGCTCCCACAGAACGCCATTGAGGATCGGCCGGCTCTCTTCCGTGGACGCGGCAAACGCGACATGGCCGACCAGCTTGTGCACCACGCCGGCGCTCGCTTTCCAGGCCTTGTCGAACTTGACGCCGGGGAATGACGGGAACTCTTCGCGCGGCAGCCCCAGCAGTTTAAAGCGCGACCGTCCGCACTCGATCGCCACCCGCTGCTCGCCGGCACCCGTAAACCGGATCGGTGCCGCGGGGAGCTCTCGCACGATGTCGCTCAGCTTCTTGGCGGGCAGGGTCACTGCCCCCTCAGTGTCTACGTCGGCGGCGACTGTCGTACTCACGGCGATGTCCAAATCCGTTCCCGACAGTCGCAGCCCTTGCTTGGCCGCTTCGACTAGGACGTTCGACAGGACGGGCAGCGTCGTCTTGGCTGGGATCGCGGCGGCTACGGCCGTGAGTCCTTCCTGGAGTTGTTCCCGCGTAATCGTGAACTTCATGCCATGAAATCCGGATCGCGATGGTTAGAGTCCTACTCCTAAAACTGATATAGAAATACTAGTAGTAGTAGTAGAGCATCGGGAAATGTGGGCTGTCGCTCCCAACCCCAACTCAGGCATCACGTTTTGTCCGAGTTCTGCATGTTGGCCTGCTGTGGGGATTGAGCGCTTTTCCCCACGGCCCTGCCTCCGACGTCCCCGCACCCACATGATGGCACATTCCCCGTCCCGTATGTGGGCTACAGTGCGGACAACTCTTGGCGTGCCATTTCGATTCGCTCCTTGAACGTCCGGTCCCGCATCATTTGGCGCTCCACCTTGTCGACGCTGTGGATGACGGTGGAATGATCCCGGCCACCGAAGGCTTGGCCGATCTCGACGAGCTGCATCCTCAGCATGTCCCGGGCCAGGTACATCGCGACCTGACGGGGAATGGTCAGGGTCTTAGTGCGGGCCTTGGAGCGCAGTCCCTCCGGGGTGACGCCCCAACGCCGCGCCACCACTTCCTGTACCCGGTCGATGCTCGGCGTCGCCGGCCCGGGATAGGCGCTTTCTTCCCCCTGACGGATTTTGTCGGCCAGGGCCTCACGGGCCAGCTCGATCGTCACCTCGCGGTTCTTCAGGGAGGCGAACAGCAGCAGTTTAATGATGCACCCCTCCAGCTCCCGCACGCTCGATCGCACGTGCTCGGCGATGAAACGCAGCACGTCGTCGGGGATCGTGAGCTCCAGATGGTCCTGGTGGGCCTTCTTCCGGAGGATGGCGATTCGGTGCTCGAGGTCCGGCTGCCCGATGTCCGCCACCATTCCCCATTCGAACCGCGAGATGAGACGGTCCTCGAGTCCGGGAATCTCCTTCGGCGGCCGGTCCGAGGTCAGCACCATCTGCTTGCGACCCTCGAACAGTGCATTGAAGGTGTGGAAGAACTCATCCTGCGTCATTTCCTTGCCCTCGAGGAAATGCACGTCGTCCACCAGGAGGAGTTCGATGTCGTTGCGGTAGCGCCGCCGGAACTCGGGCATGGTGCGCGCTTGGATGCTTTCGATCACTTCGTTGATGAACTGTTCGGCACCGGCGTAGAGCAGCCGAGTCTCGGGGTTGCGCTTCAGCACCGAGTGGGCGATCGCCTGCATCAGATGCGTCTTGCCCAGGCCCGTGGCACCGTAGATGAACAACGGGTTGTACGTCCGGCCCGGCGCCTCGGCTACCGCGTGGGCGGCAGCGGCGGCGAGCTCGTTCGACTTACCGACGACGAAGCTCTCGAAGGTGTAGCGCTCATTCAGCGGTGTGGTGACGCTCGTCGCCACGGCCGCGGGCGGCTTGGTGGGGACGAAGAAATCCATCTGGGGCCGCTGCTGCCGGTCCTCGAGCACACGAAACGCCACCGTCGTCGGCCGGCCGAACACGCGCTCGGCGGCGCGCGCCAGGAGTGGGGCGTGCTTCGAATCGTTCCATTCGGCGGCGAACTGATCCGGTGCACCCAACACTAGGCGCCCATCCTCGAGCTCCAGCGGGACCGCTGGCTCGAGCCATGTGCGCACCGTGGCGTCGGGAAGCTCACGTCGCGCCTCGTCGAGGAGGCGCTTCCAGGCGTCTTTCGCTGCGTGCTCCATCAGTGATGCGAAGAGGTGGGACGTCCAGCAAGGGCGGGGCGAAACTATGGGCCCCATGTGGGAAAGTCAACCTTGAAGGGCCGTCCCCCGACGTGTAGGTTTCGTCGCCTTACCCACGAGGGGACAATGGGAAAGCCGACGTACCGTCCGCGAAACCGGCGGCGCATTAACAAACACGGGTTCCGCGCGCGCATGAAGACCACGTGGGGACGCGCGACGCTTTCCCGCCGCCGCAAGAAGGGACGCAACCGCCTCACGGTGCAACTGCCCTCGAAGCACCGGAGCCGTTGAGGGGCGAGCGGTACCCGCCCCGCGCGCGACTGTCGCGCGGCACCGACCTGTCGCAATGCTGGGAATCGGGACGCCGGGTGCGGATGGGTCACCTCGACATCGCTTGGCGTCCGAACACGCAGGGCCACGCGCGGGCCGGAATCGTCGTTCCCCGATTCGGCGCGTCGGCCGTGGCCCGGAATCGTTTGCGACGGCGCGTACGCGAAATCATCCGGCGCGACATGCTCCACGCGCTCCCCGCGGTCGACATGGTGGTGCGCGCGAAGCGCGTGGCCTACAGCGCCCGTTTTGCAGTGCTCCGCGCCGAATTGGCGGACGCCGTGCTCGCCATCTCCCGATGAATCCACGGCGTTGGCCGCGGCGCGCGGCGATGGGGTTGATTCGCGGATACCAGGTGACGCTGTCGCATCTCGTGTTCACGCAGTGTCGCTTCACTCCCTCCTGCTCGCGCTACACCTATGAAGCGGTGGAGCGGTACGGGGCTCTACGAGGGAGCTGGCTGGGCCTGAAACGGATTTTGCGGTGTCATCCGTTTCACCCAGGTGGATACGACCCGGTTCCCTAGGACGACTGGTGAATCAGCGACGCGTCATTCTGGCCATCTCCCTGATGCTCATCGTGGCTGTGTTGCCGGGCATCCTGTTCACGCCCTCGGCGGATCGGCGCATCGCTACGTCGGCCGACACGGGCGCCGTCGGTGAACCGCCCACGAGTCCGGCGCCGCCCCCAGCCACGGCGACACCACCATCCACCCAGCCAGTAGGGTCATCAACGGCCGCGCTCGCCGCCGAGACCGTATGGGTGACGAGCCCCTTGTATCGCCTCGGGTTCACCACCCGTGGCGCCCAGCTCGTGTCGGCCGAATTGACGCACTACCGGTCCTTCGGCTCCGCCGACGCCGGACAGCGCGTCCAACTGGTTCCTGAGGGCCATCAGTGGCTCGGTGAGCGGCTCCTGGTCGGAACCGACACCCTGCCGCTGGCCAATCTGGCCTTCGCGGCGGATCGTCGGGCACTCACCGTCCTGGGCGGCGACACGACTCTGACGTTCACCGCCCCGGTCGGCGCGGGACGAGTGACTCGGACCTTCCGCTTCTCTGCCACAGACTACCGGTTCTCCGTCGAAGGCCATGTCGAGGGTCTGGGGGGCACCGGGGCGGTGCTGGTGGTCGACCTGGGACAGGGGCTTCGCTCGGTCGAGGCCGATCCCCAAGGCGACGCCCTCGAATACGCCGTGGTGACCAAGGCGGACAAGACGCGAAAGACGACTTTTGCGTCGCTCGATTCCGGCGAAGCTGCGGTGCTGGAGGGTCCGTTCGAATGGGTCGCCGTGAAGTCGAAGTACTTCTTTGTGGCGGTCCTGGCGCAGGCACAGAATGAGAGGCCGTTCGCGGGGGCCGTGATGATCGGCCGGGAGCGCGTCCCGGCCCGCGTGGGCGGGCTGTTCGGTGCCAGCACCGCGGAGCTCGCGATGCGGGCTGCGGTGGCGACCGCGCTCACGTTGCCGGGAGCGGGGACGTTCCGTTTCGACGTCTACGTGGGGCCGTTCGAACATCAGCGACTGGTCCGTCTCGGACACGGTCTCGACGACGCGAATCCCTACGGATGGTCGATCTTCCGGCCGATCATTCACCCCGTCTCGCTCGTGGTGGTGCAAGTCCTGTTCTGGATGCACGACCGCCTGCATTTGGCCTACGGCTGGGTGCTGGTCATTTTCGGGGTCATCGTGCGGTTATTGCTTTGGCCGCTGCAGGCACGCGCCATGGAATCCCAGATGCGCATGCAGGCGGTCCAGCCGCTGATGCAGGAGCTTCAGACGCGCTACAAAAAGGAGCCCGAGAAGCTGCAGCGCGAGATGCTCAAGTTGTACAAGGAGCACAAGGTCAACCCCCTCGGTGGATGCCTCCCGATGCTGCTGCCGATGCCGGTGCTCCTGGCACTCTTCTTCGTCTTCTCGAACACCATCGAGTTTCGCGGCGTCCCGTTTCTGTGGTTGCCGGACCTGTCGCGCCACGACCCCTACTACGTCATCCCGATCCTGATGGGGCTCTCGATGTTCGCGGTGTCGAAGCTTGGCCAACGCGGGCTGCCTCCCAATCCGCAGATGAAAATGCTGTTGTACGTGATGCCTGCGGTGCTCACGTTCGTGTTCCTGCGGCTCGCCTCGGGACTCAATCTGTACTACGCGGTGCAGAACTTGATCAGCTTGCCACAACAGTGGCAGATCTCGCAGCGCCGGCTCGGATCCCCGGCCCGGCCGCCGGGCAAGTCGTAGGGTCTGGGGGCGGAGCGCGGGGGCCGGCGTGCTGTCTGACCCGATCGTCGCGCTGGCGACGCCCCCCGGTCGCGGCGCCCTCGCGCTGATCCGCCTCTCGGGACGGGGCGCGTTCGACGTGGCGGCCCGTGTGCTGCGACCGTTCCATCCCGACCCACCACGTGTCGTGTTCCGCACCCGCGTCCATCACCCCACCAGCGGCGACGCGATTGACGACTTGCTCGCCGCCTGCTTTCCAGGGCCCCGCTCCTACAGCGGGGAAGATCTAGTCGAGGTATCGACTCATGGAGGGCTGCTCGTTCCGGCGGAAGTCGTCGCGGCCTTCGCGGCAGCCGGGGCGCGGCCCGCCCTCCCGGGGGAGTTCACACGCCGCGCCGTGCTTAACGCCAAGATGGATCTGCTCCAGGCCGAGGCGACCGCGGACTTGATCGACGCGGGGGCGCCGGCCCAGCGCCGCCGCGCCTTGCAACAGCTCGACCGGGGGCTGTCGGGGCGGCTGGACGCGCTCCGCAGCGAGATCCTGGAGCTCGAGGCGCTGCTCGCCTACGACATCGATTTCCCTGAGGAGGACGAGGGTCCGGTGAGCGAGGAGCGCGTGCACCGGGCCTGGCGGCGTGCGCGCGACCGGATCGCCCGGCTGTTGGACACTGCTCCCGAGGGAGAGCGATTGCACGACGGCGCTCTCGTGGTGATCGCGGGACCGCCCAATGCTGGAAAGTCGTCGCTCTTCAACGCGTTGCTCGGGAGGGAACGCGCGATCGTCACGGAGATCCCCGGCACCACGCGCGATGCCATCGAGGCCCAGACCGCGATCGAAGGGTTCCCATTTCGTCTCGTCGACACGGCGGGCCTGCGCGACAGCGACGATCGGGTCGAGCGGATCGGCATCGAGGTCACCCGCCGGTACCTGGCGGCTGCGGATCTGGTCCTGTATTGCGAAGACCGCGAGGCAGGAGGCCGCGAGCAGTTCCTGGCGGCGTGTCGCGTTCCGGTGGTGTTCGTCTGGACCAAAGCGGACCTGGAGCCTGTCGCCGGAACCGGAGCGGAGCTCATCCGCGTTTCCGTCGTCACGGGCGAGGGGATCGCCGAGCTGAAGCACCGGCTGGCGCAGACCGCCTTCGGACGCCTGGTCGGATTGGGTGATGTCGAGCCGGTCGTGACCCGGGAGCGCCATCGCGCGGCGCTCGAGGGAGCGCTGGCCGAGCTGGACGCCTTCACCGCCGCCCGCGGGCAGGGGCTGGAGGTTGCAGTGGCGGCGACGCACCTGCGGGCAGCGGTGGGTGCGCTCGACGACCTCATCGGGGCGGTGACCCCGGAGGATGTCCTGGACCGGGTGTTTGCGAGCTTCTGTGTCGGGAAGTGACGACCGCGGCCTACTCCGGGCGGGGCTCCAGGGGCGACGCTTCTCGCCACACTTCGTCGGCCAGCCACTCGAGGCGCTCCTGCGCCTGCGCCAGTTCCTCGGCGCTCATCGTCCCACCCCGACGGGCGACGTCCCGCGTGAGGCTCACCAGCTCACCGAGTAGCTCGCGCAACGTGTGGCGCTGCCGCCGCTCCTCGGCGGGGGACTCGTGCCGCGAGCTCATGCGGTCTGGATTCCCATGGTGTGGTCCTCGACCCGCTGGAAGTCGAGCGCGAGGGCCCGCACGCTCTGCGCCAGGCCACGCTCGGCGAGATGGCTCTCCACCAGCCGCAGGCCGAGGTAGTACCCCGAGCGCTCCGGGAGCACTTTCCCGCCGACCAGTCGGGATGCGGGACTCATCCCACCCGAGAGGAACCGCAAGCGCAGCCCCAACCCGCGGCGGTCGAGCTCCGCCGCCGCCGCCCGGCGCAAGAACGCGTCGAGCTCCCTGATCCGGCGGTACTGGCGGCGGCTGTAGCCGAAATACTCCCACGGCTCGAACCCCGGCGCCACGGCCTGTGACGTCGCCACAGCGACTCCTTCGTTGACCAACAGCTCGCGCAAGCTGGCACGGCTGCCTGTAATCCAATAGTCGTAGCCGCCGCCACCCTCGGTCACGAGGCGACGCAGCTCGGCCTGGCTCGTGGGCGAGGTATAGCGGATCGCGTGGGCCATTTCGTGGGCAATCCACAGGGGCAGGAGGTGGGGCGCGAGCCCCAGGCCGTTGGTCTGTGGGTTCGCCCGGCCGGTGAAGTGCTCCAGGCACACGAATGCCACGCCGCGCCCATCCACCACGAGCTCTCCGGCGTTAGCCGCGCCGACGCCCACCATGAGGTACAGGTCTACGGGACAGTCCGCCTCGAGCTGATCCCGCGAGCGCGCCAGCGCGTCTTCGGCGATGCGCACGACGTCCACGTCCTCCAGCAGCCGCCGCAGGTCTCCCCGCTCCGCCTGCAGCGAGTCCCGGATCACTCGCTCGGCGTGCGGCGACTCCAGGTCGAGGACGTAGTTGTGCCAGTAGCTCGCGAGCACGGGCTGGTGCCGCTCGACGTAGGCATGGTACGCCGCGACCGGGTCCGGCGCGGCCAGACAGGTGAGGAACTCAGGGATGAGATTGACGAGCATGGACCGGGTTGCTCCACAATTTGGGAGCGATGGCCCGGCGGGACAAGCCTCGTCAGCGGATGGCGATGTCTAGGGCGACGGTTTCCGACTTGACATTCGACGGGAGATCGGTCACGACGAGCGTGACGCGGTAGCGACCCGGCGGCAGCCGCCCGGGCTCGATCACCAGACGCTCGGCGAGCGCGCCGCGCCACTCGGCCTCCCGCGCGAACTCGAACACAACCGGGCTCGCCCTCCCCAACAGCCTCGACACCACCGACCGCAACGGGCGGAACGTGTAGCGTACACCGTAGCGCGCCCGTCCATCCCGGTCGCGCGACACCCCGTACACCTCGGCATACGCCGACAACGCTCGGCCGGCGGGATAGACCAGATCGGCCGGCATGTCGGTCAGCGTGCCTTCGCGGGTGCCGAGCGAGTCGCCTGGGGCGAGCACGAGGCTCGACACGGCGAACGTCGCAAAGGAATAGCCCGGCAACCGGATGCGCTCCCGAATCCGCCCCACCGCGCCGCCCGAATCCACGTCCAGCGCGAGCCGGTAGGGCCCCGGAGGAGCCGTGAGGCGCAACACGCCTGGTCCCCGCGCGGCCGCGATCTGGGCTTCCGCGGCGGTGTCGCGCAGGGCGACCGCGGCGGATTCGGGGACCGTTTTCAGATAGAGGTCGGTGTTTCCGGGTTCGGCGCTCTTGAAGAAGGCACTCCAGCCCCGGGCGAGCAGCGTCGCGGGAAGGCTGGTGTTGTCGGTGGTCAGCAGCTGGCGGACCTGCCGCGCCTGATGACGACTCGCCGGCGGTGCGACGATGTCGTCCCCGTGCCAGCCGAAGGCGAACGGAATCCCGGCGAAGGTGATGGTCAGGGGGCCGTCCACGGTGTGGTAGGTCCACTCGTCCACGGCGGTGAAATTCCCCTGCTCCCGGTTCCAGTTGTGGGGGCGTCCGTGTCGCAGCCAGACCAGACCGCGTGCGCTCAGGTTGGCCCGCGCATAGACGCTCAGCCGGCCAAGGGTGTCATTGTAGTCCCGGAGGTCAGCGAGGAGGAAGTTGACCGGCGAGACACTGTCGGGCGTCGGGCCGCCACCAGCCGCGGCGAGGTCCCGCTGAAAGGAAGCCGCCAGGGTCCGCCCGGAAGGCGACCGGTGGAAACTGGCATATGGATGCAACAGCCGGAACATGCGCCGCACCTCCGCGAAGCGGCGGAAGTGCTCAGCGATGCGCTCATTTCGGGGCGTTACGAGGTTGGGGTCGCGCCGAGCCCAGAACCACTCGAAGTACTCCCGCCGTTCACCCGGCGCGGTTGCCTGGTGCCGCTCCAGCTCCAGCGGCGACGCGATCATCCAGATTTGTTCCCAGACAGCCCCGGTCGAGTCGAGGTCGGCGTGGACCTGCGCCGAGTCGTACCAGGCGTAGCCCGCGCTGTCATGGGCCTCGCCGAAGGCGGCCTCGGCGCGGAGCAGGTACCCGGGTACATAGGGGGCGCGACTCTCCAGCACGCGTGCCGCGAGCGAGTCCGCACGCGCCGGCTCTTCAAGGGCGAGGGCGATCCGCGCTCGGCGCTCCTGGGCCACGACGTCGTCGGGATGGTGGGCGAGCGCCTGGTCGGCGCGATGCCAGATGTCTTCGCTGTGGTGCAGCTCCAGGAAGAGCGCCCAGCAATCTTCGTAGTCGGGGGCGAGCGCGAAGATCTTGAGGATCGCCTGGCGCACCACCACCTCACCCTCGTCGCTCCCCAAGAATTGTCCCACCCGCACTTGCCAGTAGAGCGGCGCCGGGTCGCGTGGGGCGAGTCGAGCGGCGGCGCGGAACTCCGCCAGCGCTGCATACCGTCCAGTGACGGGCCACGCGTACCAAATGCGACCGAGCAGGAAGTGGCTACGGGGGTCGTCGGGACGCCTGGCGACGAGGTGCTCGGCAATCGCGCGGGCGGCGCGTAGGTCTTGCGCGGCGAGGAGGGACTCGGCGCGAGCGAGGAGCGAGTCCTGCTGCAGCAAGACGAGCAGGACGGGCAGCATGGCCTTACGGGCGGTCCCGCATTCTCCGGCTCATCTCGGCCAGGAATTTCCGCTCTGCGGGCGTGAGACTGTTGATGCCGCTGGCCGAGATCTTGTCGAGCACCCGATCGATCTCCGTCTGGGTGCGATCCGCGGAGCGCCGTGGCGCGCCGCCGGCCCGGCCTTTCGGGTCGCTGGATCGGGCCACCATGGCGGCGGAGGACACTACGGCGTCGGGCACGGAGTTGCGCCGCAGTCGGCGCTCGTGACGGGCCGCGCGCAAGTCCTGCGTCTTGAGGATCAGGAGCGCTGTCCCGATGCCGCCCAGGTGCGCCAGATGAGAAACGCCGTCGCTCGCTCCGGTCGCCGCTCCCAACCACGCGAGGGCGAGGGAGATCGCGACCGTGAAGGTGACCAGCCACTTCGCCGCGAACGGCTCCGGAAACGGGAACACCAGCACCGGGGCGTCGGGCCAGTACCACGCGAACGCCACCGCCACGCCGAGGACGGCGCCCGATGCCCCGACCAGGAGCCCGAACGGGGCCAGCAGCACCAGCAGGCCCGAGAGGGCCGCCCCGCCGAAGCCGCACAGCAGGTAGAAGACGAGGAACCGCCGACCGCCGAGCCGCGCCTCCACCGGCGGGCCGAAGAAGTACAACGCAACCATGTTGAAGGCGAGATGCAGAATGCCGGAATGGACGAACTGGTAGGTCACGAGCGTCCACGGTCGCGACCACACGAAGAGCGGCGCGAACCCGAACAGATCCAGGTGCTCCCAGAAGAGCGTGCGCTGGAGCAGGAACGCGATCACGTTGGCGACGAGCAGCCGTCCCACCCAGGGAGTGACGCCGTCGGTGCGATCGGGGCCCATGGCTGTTATTCCCGGCGCTCGTTGCGAAAGTTCCGTGCGAGGCGGCAGATGCGCTCGCACATTTCGGGGTAATCGATCCCGGCGGCCCGCGCGGCCTGCGGAAACAGGCTGGTCCGGGTCATGCCGGGAAGGTTGTTGGCTTCCAGGCACAAGATGTCCCCGGCTGGAGTCATGCGGAAGTCGACCCGCGAATAGCCGCCGAGCTTCAAGGCGCGGTGTGCGGAGAGCGCGAGCTCCTGGAGCTGGCGCGCCGCCGCTGGCTCGAGCGCCGCCGGGAAGATTTCCTCCGACATTCCGGGCGTGTACTTGCACTCGTAGTCGAACAGCTCGTGTTGGGGAATGATCTCGCCGACGGGCAGCGGCTGATCCCCCAGGACCCCGACCGTGAGCTCGCGGCCCGGGACGAAGGCCTCGATCATCACTTCGCTGTCCCAGCGCGCCCCCTCCACGATCGCCCCCGCCAGGTCCTGGTGACGCTTCACCAGCGTGAGGCCGACCGTCGACCCCTGCCGCGACGGCTTCACAATCACCGGCCAGCCCAGCGTCTGCGTCACTATTCCCGGCTCCACCGGTGGCGGGGTCATGAACCACGCCGGCACCGGGACGCCGGCGGCGCGGAACAGTCGCTTTGCGATGTCCTTGTCCACCGCCAGAGCGCTCGCCAGTGGACCCGATCCGGTGTACGGGACGCCGATCACCTCCAGCAGCGCCTGGAGAATCCCGCCCTCGCCCGCCCCGCCGTGCAGCACCGGGAACAACACGTCCGCCCTGCGCACGACGGCGAGCCCAGCCAGCTCCTCCGTGAGCATGCGACGCTCGCCAGGGGCGAGATCGGCAACGCCAGGCGGTGCCGTTCCGACCTCCGGTCGGAGCAACCGGCGCTCGTCGCCTTCCGACAGCTGTCCGGTCGCGATGTCCACGACGCACACTTCGTGCCCGCGGCTCCGCAGTGCGGCGACCACTTGGGCCGCGCCAGCGAACGCCACGGTCCGCTCCGGCGTGGCACCGCCCGTCAGCACCGTGATCCGCATCTACCGGATGCCGGCGAGTTGGTGCAGCAGGTCGTAGCGGGTGACGATGCCGGCCAGCTTCCCGTCGCGGCGCACCAACGCCGCCGGGGTCTGACGCGACAGCAGGGCGCTCAGCCGGTCGAGCGGCCAGTCGGAGTCCACGACCGGGAACGGGGGGTCCATCAATTCGCGGACAGGTCGGTCGAGCGTCGCGGCATCCTCCAGCGCGCGCGCCATCAGCGCCTGCTCGCTCACCGACCCGACGCCGTCGGCGCCCTCCAACACCGGCAGCTGCGACACGTTGTATGTGCTCATCAGGTTGAGCGCCTGCCGCACCGTCGCCTGGGGTGCGACGTTCACCAGCGGCGGCGCGCCGTGGTCCTTGCCGTCCACCAGCTGGGCCACCGAGCGGCGCTCCGCTTCGAGCAACTGGTTTTCGCGCAGCCACTCGTCGTTGTAGACCTTGGAGAGGTAGCGCTCGCCGGTGTCGCACAGCACCGTGACGACGCAGGCGTTCGGGTCATCGATGCGCTGGGCCACGAGCAGGGCCGCCACGACGTTCACGCCGGTGGAGCCACCGCAAAACAGTGCCTCCTCCCGGGCCAGCCGTCGCGTCGCCACCATGGCGTCGCGATCACTCACGGTGATCCACTCGTCGATCATGTCGAAATGCAGCGAGGACGGGATCTTGTCGCCGCCGATCCCCTCCACCTTGTACGGCGTGCCCTCCCCCTTCTGATGTGACGCCGCGTACTCGGTGTAGATCGAGCCGACGGGATCGCCCGCGATGACGCGCACCTTCGGATTCTGCTCCTTGAGATAGCGTCCCGCGCCGCTCACCGTCCCGCCGGTCCCTGGCGAGCAGACGAAATGCGTGATCTTTCCTTCCGTCTGCGTCCAGAGCTCCGGGCCCGTGGTGCGGTAATGCACGTCCGGATTGACGGGGTTGTAGTGCTGATCGGCGAAGATCGCGTTGTCGTGGGCGGCGGCGATGCTGCGCCCTTTCATGATGTAGTTGTCGGGGTGGTCGGGAGCGACCGCGGTGGGGGTGATGATCACTTCGGCGCCCAGAGCGCGCAGCAGACGAGCCTTTTCCTGGGACATCTTGTCCGGCATCGTGAAGACGCAGCGATATCCTTTCACCGCCGCGGCGAGCGCCAGCCCAATGCCGGTGTTTCCCGACGTCGCCTCCACGATCAACCCGCCCGGCTTCAAAC